>NZ_JAUBUG010000057.1:5600-48019 GCF_036705345.1 Microcoleus sp. B3-D2 | reverse complement strand
GGAGTTTTAAACCAATACAAGTGAGTGCAGTTTTTTTTGCCATCATAACGGGGGTAGCTAACCCGGATTTGGTATTACAACTGTCTCAGAACGTCTGTGGCCTTTAGTAAATGAACCAATTGCCAATCGGTCATTTCAAAATCTGGATGAATTAGAAGAAGTATTATTTCAACGTTGCCAAGTTCTGCTGAAACAATCTTCTTTGATTAAAGGGATTACTTGTTTCCATTGGTGGCCAAAAACCCAAGCTATATCATTCCGGTGCAACCGGAATTGATATTATTTGTTTAGAAGCTAGAAGCCCGATCCTAAGCAGCTTCTTGCTCGCAGTGCCACCGATCGGTTTGAACGCGGGCGATCGCACTAATAATTAATAACTAATAATACAACCTATCGATTTTCGATTATATGCAAAAATGATCGGGCAAGCACCGGGCTTTCTTCCTACAAAATACCTGTAGGATAGCAATCATAAATGAGTCGTATTTTTTTTACCCCGCCCCAACTCTACCCTTCGTAAGGCGAGGGGGTAAGAAATCCACAAATAATTTAGAATTGCTATATACCAAACAAAAACTTCACCAAGCCCTCTCAATAGGTGTTTCTAGTGAAATCACAACTTCTCCTCGGTTATTTAGATTTTATAAAAGTCGGTATCACTCTCTAAGTTCAGTAATAAAAAAGTTGCTAAAACTTTTATAAGTAAAATGGGTTTTTAAAGCAAGCAGGGGCGAGAAATCATTATCAAAAACGGCGGGTAAAACAAACAATTTAAAAACTGCTTTCCCAAAATCAAGTAAAAAGAATGGGAAGAAAAGGGTTGCTAACAGGCGAATAAAAGTTTTTCGCAAAAAAACAATCTGCCCAAAAGCGACAAAATCGAGTATAATAGTATTGCCAAATTGAGTCGCAGTTCAGAAATACTGTAGAAAAAACTAAATTTATTGAAATAGACAGGTGCAAATTGAGGATTGAAGGCGTACCCAAATTGACTAAATATTTGCTGATCGGTTCCACAAAAGCTTACAGCGGCAAGTCGGCCATCGCCCTGGGGATGGCACTCGGACTCCGGGCAAAAGGACTGGCCGTCGCCTACGGCAAACCTCTGGGAACCTGTTTCAGCTCCGAGGGAGCTGCGATCGAGGAGGAAGACGTGCGGTTCGCGGTAGAGACGCTGAAGCTCTCAGAAAGCCAGATGCCGTCAACACTGCTGTATTTGGATGAAGAGACCGTTCACAAGCGTTTGCGGGGAGAAGACAAGACAGATTACCGCCAGTCTTTAGCGCAATATTTGCAAGCTCCCAGCGGAGACTTGGTGCTGTTAGAAGGCCCAGCTAATTTGGAGGAAGGCAGTCTGTTTGACTTGTCTTTGGCTCAAGTCGCTGAGGCAGTTGATGCCTCTGTGCTGTTGGTAGCCCGCCCGATCGATCTTTATATAGACGATTTGCTGTCTGCTAAACAGCGTTTGGGTTCGCGGTTGCTGGGCGTGGTACTCAACGACGTTCCCTCGGACAAACTCGAATCGGTAACGGCGACTGTGCGGCCTTTTCTGGAGGCTGCAGGTATTCCTGTTTTGGGAATGCTGCCGAGAAGTGCTTTGCTGCGAAGTGTCAGCGTCAAAGAATTGGTGCACCAATTGAAAGCTGATGTGCTGTGCCGTCGAGACCGTTTGGACTTGATGGTGGAAACCTTGACAATTGGCGCGATGAATGTTAGTTCTGCTCTGAAGTATTTCCGCAAAGCGAGAAATATGGCGGTGGTGACGGGGGGCGATCGCACGGACATTCAGCTAGCAGCTCTGGAGAGCTCGACTCAGTGCTTAATTTTGACAGGTCACTTGCCTCCTTCTCCCCTAGTGATTGGCAGGGCAGAAGAAATGGAAATTCCGGTTTTGTCTGTTGATTTGGATACCTTAACGACGGTAGAAATTATCGACAGCACCTTTGGCAACGTGCGGCTGCACGAACCGATCAAGGTGGAATGCGTTACTCAGCTAATGGCAGAACATTTTGACCTTGAGGGTCTGATGGCATCCTTGGGCCTGAGCGATCGAGTCCATTAATAACAGAGCCGGAGCTGAGGGAAGAAGGTATTCGGCAGAGAAAACTTTTTGTTTAAATAAATAAAAAGCCAAAATTCTTAAATTCTCAATTTTTCTTGAATTCTACCTTGAGCTCCGGCTGGCGAATGTCTTGAGACATTCTGCCTTCTGGCTTCCTAAAATCTCCAGATCCTCTAGTCTGATCCCGTAAATCAGCAATTCTTAACTTCTTTTTGGCGGCAATGGCTAGTGAGTCTGCTAAAATCCACAACGTAGTTTTATTTAATTTAATAAATTCTTTGAGTCAATCAATTGAGCTACCCAGAGTAGATGATTTTTTACAAGAACTTGCGGCGATCCAGCAAACCAGCTCCAAGCGGATTGCTCTTTTGGGTTCTCGCCACGTTCCTATTACCCACCAGCAGCTAATTGAGATGCTGAGCTACGCCATAGTTCTGGGAGGCAATCAGCTCATCACTTCTGGCGCTACAGGCACCAATTCAGCCGCAATTCGGGGGGCAATGCGAGCAGATCCTAATCTGCTGACGGTGATTTTGCCACAAAGCATGAGTCGCCAGCCTCGGGAGTCTCGCGACCAACTCGAACAAGTGATACATTTGGTAGAAAATCCCAAAAATGATAGCTTGTCTCTCCCGGAAGCAAGCGCCATGTGCAATCAGGAGATTATTTCTCGCTGCCAGCAACTGATATGTTTTGCTTTTCACGAAAGCCACACTTTGCTGAAAACTTGCCAGGATGCGGAGGAACAGCGCAAGGTAGTTACTCTGTTCTATTTTGATTGAACTGCGAGGCGGATGATGCTGTTGGGATTGCCTGTGTCGGTTATTCTGCTTGATTGTATTGCTGCTGCTGCTGCGCTGGTTTACGCACCGTTTTTGGTGGTTGCGTTCGCCCGCTTGCAGCTAGGCTATGACCAAGCAGCCCCCCGCGCTATGTTTGAGAGGTTGCCTGCTTACGCTCAGCGGGCAACTTGGGCTCACCAAAATTCGTTTGAGACGTTTATGCTGTTTTCAGCGGCGGCTTTGATGGCTTTTGTGACGGGGGTAGATTCCGAAGCGGCGGGTTGGGCTGCGATCGCTTTTACGATCGCCCGGTTGTTGTTTTCGGTTTTCTATATTCTGAATGTGCCGCTGGCGCGATCGCTCATGTTTGCGATTAGTTCTTCTTGCACTGTTTCTTTATTCTATTTCAGTTTGAGAGCTGTTAATGGCTAATTGTTATTAGTCACTGGTCATTAGTCATTAGTTAAGAGACGCTTAATTAATGACTAATTATTAACTACTAATTACTAATTACCCATTACCAACTACCAATTACCCATTACCAATTACTAATTTATGGCTGCTAGTTATTCCTTTGATATTGTCAGCGAGTTCGATCGGCAAGAATTAGTTAACGCCGTTGACCAAACTGTGCGGGAAATTCAAAGCCGCTACGACTTGAAAGATACCAAAACTACCGTGGAATTGGGCGCAGAATCAATTACTGTCAATACGGACAGCGAATTTACTCTCGACGCAATTCACACTGTTTTGCAAACTAAAGCCGCCAAGCGGAATTTATCTTTGAAAATTTTTGATTACGGCAAAGCTGAACCTGCTAGCGGCAGTCGGGTGCGTCAAGAAATTAAACTTAAAAAAGGAATTAGTCAGGAAATCGCGAAACAGATTACTAAATTGATTCGCGATGAATTTAAGAAGATTCAAGGTTCGATTCAAGGAGATGCAGTGCGCGTTTCTGCCAAGGATAAAGATGATTTGCAGTTGGTGATTCAACGCTTGAAACAAGAAGATTATCCCGTGGCTTTGCAGTTTACAAATTACCGCTAGATTTGAGAGTTTATCGGGACTTCAGTCCTCATACGGGGTGACGAATAAGGACTAAAGTCCTGACTACAAACAACGTTTTATCGACTTAATATTAAATATCTAAACCCCTGACTGTTAACTCGGGAGGATGTTCTACAACAAACTGGTAATATAACTCTTGCTTTGCTTGCGGCGGCAGAGACATTATCCATTCTAGGAGTCCCATTTCACCTGCTACTATCTTCGGATTAGTGAGAGTCGATCGCACTTTAATTTGTTCATTGCGGCTTACTGGCAATTGCTCTTTTAGTGTCAGGTGTACCTGCACCTGATGCAAGTTGGTCACATTTAAGCGATAAGCGTAACTCGTGCGCCGCTGATTGCCGATCAGTTTTTTATCTACTTGTCTTTCCACTAATTCGCGATCGATTTTCAACCCTTCATCAATTCCTAAATTCAGCTTAAATTCGGCACCAGGTGAAATATTATCTAATGGTACAGTACCGACAAAAGTGTTGTCGCGAAAGATATTTGCTTTACCTGGAAGCAGAGTTGCGCCTGTCAGCGGATTCACAACAACTGCTTGCAAATAGGCAAAACTGACTAATCGCGGAACGGCTATATATTCAGGTTTAAATGGATAATTTTCGCTGAAAATAGTGACTTTGTGCGGCGTGCCGTCGCTGGGAATGTTGGTATTTCCGCCTACTTGAAATGAAACAGTTCCGCCTTCTCTGGAGACTTTGGCTGTGGCTGTTTCAGCTTGTATGGGTGCGAGTGCCATGTCGGATGTAGCGCCTGCAACGTCTTCAAAGAACATATCGTTTACGTCTACATCATAGTCTGATGAAACGCTAAGAGGTTGCTCTAATTCGGCTTTTTGGGATCGGCCTCTACGGCGTCCAGGGTATAAACCATCGATGTACCAAGGTTCTAGTTTTGGTGGCAAAGTTCCCATTCCCGGTTTTGCTGTGGATAAAGTCAGCCCTACTCCCGTCCAATCTTCCCCTGTATTTTGATTGACTTCGGCTAAGTAATTGAGATTAATTTGGTTTTTGGTAGTGTTGACTCGCAAGTCGTAAAGGGGAGTCCAGCGGGCTCCCATGACTACATAGGAAACTTCTAGTTCAAAATTGCCGGTGCCACTGGGTTCTATGGCAACAATGATGTTAAAACTTTGCTGAGAATGGGGAGTTTGTACTTGCCGCAACTGCAGCAGCAAAGCTTCTATTTGCTTGTCTAATTCGCGCTGCTGTTTTTCGTGCTGGGCGATCGCACTTACATATTTTAGGTAATTAGTTCCTAAAAAGTTGAGCAATTCGCCAGTTTCGTTTAAACCTACCTGCTGTTTGGCGATGCTGCTGGAAAAGAAACCGACGCTTTTTTCGCTCAAACCTTCCACAAATTTGAGCTGAATTTTTCGGGCTGTTATTTTGTCGTTAATTCCCCGTCTTTGGGTTTGTAATTCCTGAATTTGTTGGGTTAATTCGGCAGTGCGATCGCCCACAGGTTCGCTGCTAAACACTGTTTCGGTTCGCACTCCCAGCAATCGCACTGCAACTGTACCCGCACCCGTGGCCCTGACTGACTCTGTTTCGAGGGTTGCCGGTACAGAGGCGATCGCCAATTCTCGCTCGTTTCCCGTCAGAGATACCGTACCGCGCCGCGTCACCAAAGCGCGATCGGTATAAACTGTAACTGCTGATATGCTAGTATTTAGTGTTTTAATGGTATCAGAATTAAGTATTTCTGAGTCAGTCATTGCCAGTTGCTCCTATTTAATAACCGTTTAGTCGATCGAGCTATTTCAAAAATAGTTTATTGGTCAATTTTTCCGCTCGCCCATTCCTTTAGCCAACTCCTCAAGCGCATCCCAAGGCGAACCAAATAAAATGCACCTTTTCAGCAAAGATAAGTCTAACTCAGGCAGCATTTCGCTGCTAGCAATTCGCTCGTAATCTTCCTCTCGCAGATGGTAAAGCTCTAGAGTGCCATCTTCCCAAAACCAGACTTCCGGGACTCCCATCAGTGGGTATTTCTGAAGTTTAATCGGACTACCGCTAGTCATAACAATCTCAATACATAAATCTCGAACATCTTTAATAGTTCCGAAACAATAAGACAAATCTGCCTGATACTCGACTTGCTGTTCGACAATCTGACTATAAGTACCGCTGGCAAAAAATACAATTTTTTTTCAGAAAATACTGTCCCGTTAGCAAGCGCATCAAACACCTAATCGCTTCATGCAACCTTCCAGTACCCACAATTTCTAGAACTCCATCACAATAAAATAAGCGTACATTCGCCACGTCTTCAAAACCAGCTTGAATGGCCTTGAATTGATGCCATGTCAAACCGCGCCAAGTGAAACGTTGTTCGACTGCGGGAGAACTGCTTGGATTGTCTACAGTTTGAAGCATGATTGTTTTATTGATGTTCAAAATGGTAGCGCGGGAGTGGGCGGGTTCATGAGTTTACGAAATCGTTAGTTTTAGGAATTGATAATTGGTAAAACCCGCTCCTACGTTTAAGTTTAGCTCAGCGGCTCGATTCCTGCCAAATCCAAAATTTGAGGAATTAAATCTTCTCGTTTGACAGCCATCATGTGAACTCCTTGACAAATCTGCCGCGCTAGCTTGACTTGTTCTGCCGCAATTTTTATTCCTTCCTGCAATGGTTCTGGAGCTTTAGCCAAACGGTCGAGCGTCTCTTGTGGGATGTGAACTCCCGGCACGTATTTTTGAATAAATTCAGCATTTTTAGCTGATTTAAACAAAAATATTCCTGCTAAGACTGGCTTGTTGCAGCCCGCTGCAACGTGGTGCATAAACTTATCCAAAACTTCAAAATCTGTAATTAATTGACTCTGAAAAAACTGTGCTCCAGCCTCTACTTTTTTCTCGAACCGACTTTGCAAACCCGACCAACTGGGGGATTGCGGATCGACTGCTGCACCTACAAATAAATCAGTAACTCCGTCGGTTAAAGGTTTGTCATTCCAGTCTTGGCCGCCGTTCATTTTTTGAATAACTTGCAATAGCCGAACTGATTCCAAATCGAATACACTTTTTGCTTTAGGATGGTCGCCCGCTTTGACGGGATCGCCTGTAAGTGCTAATACATTGCGAATGCCTAAAGCGTGGGCTCCCATGAGATCCGCTTGCAGGCCAATTAGATTGCGATCGCGACAAGCAACTTGACAAATTGGCTCAATTCCGTGCTGCACTAAAATCGCCGAAACTGCTAGCGGGCACATTCGCAAAACTGCGCGACTCCCGTCTGTGACATTAATTGCGTGAACTCTGTTTTTGAGGCGTTCAGCCATTTGAATTGTGTGAGTTATGTCGCCGCCTTTTGGCGGGGCAACTTCGGCGGTAATTATAAATTCTCCGGGGGTGGTGCAGGCTGTGCGAAAACGGTTCATGATTATTTGTCTGTTATGGGTTATTTGTTATTTGACTGTTGACTGTTGACTGTTGACTGTTGACGGTTGGCAGTTGTTAGTGGGCAGTTGGCAGTTGTCATTCTTAACAAGTAACCAAGAACAACTAACAACTCACAACTCACAACTAAACAGGTAAAGAATAACCGAAAGCTTTCTTAACCTTATTTAGAGTTTGATTAGCAATAGCTTCTGCTTGTTCTCTTCCGCGACGTAGTACAGACTCTAAATATCCCGGATCGTCCATTATTTCCTTGTATTTATCCTGAATTGGTTTGAGGGCATTAATTGTCGTCTCTGTCAGCAAGGGTTTAAAATCTCCCCAACCCATGTTTTCACACTCTGTTGCTACTTCTTCCTTAGATTTGCCGGAAAGCAGGAGATAAAGTGTCAGCAAATTTCTAGCTTCGGGGCGATCGGGGTCGTCAAAAGTCAACCCCCGCACGGCATCGGTTTTACAGCGCTTGATTTTTTTGGCGATCACATCTGGCGAATCCAATAAATTAATTCGACTTTGTTCGGAAGGGTCAGATTTCGACATTTTGCGCGTGCCATCTGTCAAACTCATTACCCTCGCACCGTCAGTCCGAATTAACGGTTCGGGAAGTTTCAATACTGGCTTTTCGGGCGTGCCGAATTGGTGATTTAATCTGATGACAATATCGCGGGTGAGTTCCAAATGCTGTTTTTGGTCTTCTCCCACTGGCACTTTGTCGGCATCGTAAAGCAAAATGTCTGCTGCCATTAACACGGGATAATTTAGCAAGCCTGCATTGACATTTTCACCTTGTTTAACTGCTTTTTCTTTAAACTGAATCATATCTTCGAGCCAGTTAATCGGCGTAATACAGTTGAGCAGCCATGCTAGTTCTGTGTGCGCCGAGACGTGGGATTGCACGAAAATAGTAGAATATTCTAAATCGATGCCGCAAGCTAAATAGAGTGCCGCGATCGTGTAAGTGTCGGAGGCTAGAGTTGCTGGATTGTGCGGTGCGGTAATTGCGTGCAAATCGACTACGCAGAAGTAATTTTCGTACTGACTTTGACCTTCTACCCAGTTGCGAATGGCACCGAGATAATTGCCGAGGTGAAGATTGCCTGTTGGCTGAACTCCAGAAAGAACGCGCTGTTTGCCCATGAGGAAAGAATAGAATTGAACTCACATTTCTATATTGACACGTTATTTCAATTTCAGAGCCTCTAATTTTCTGGCGGTTGACTGTTGACTGTTGACTGTTGACTGCTGACTGCTGACTGCTGACTGTTGACTGTTGACTGCTGACAACTAACAACTGACAACTGACTAATTACCAATCTGTCAGCAACCTGGCTTTGCGTAGAACAAATGTCAGAACAGTTTCTTCGCCCGTAATAATATCGGCTCGGCCTTCCATTCCCGATTGAATTGAATACTGGCGGGGGACATTAGCCGGGGAGTTTCCGAAGAATTGGCCGTTGGCGGATTTGAGTTTTGTTAAATAAGTTTGTTCGGGCTTAATTGCCACTTCGTAATAAGCTGTACCTAAATTATTAGTGGGATTTTGAGTGGCGATCGCATCTGGGGCGATTTCGCTGACGGTTCCTTTTAATGTGCCGTAATCGGGGAAAGGCAAAGCCGAAATCCTGATCTGTACGGGTTGGCCGATTTGGATGCGGGCGATGTCTTGGGATGTTACCTTGGCTTTGACTACCAGGGGTACGTCGCTGGGGACAATTTTGGCGATCGCGCTGCCGGCTTGTACGGTTTGACCAGTATTTCGTACTTCCAATCTGAGAATTGTACCATCAGCGGGGGCGCGGATCACGCTATTTTCGAGTTTTAAGTCAATTAGATTTAGTTCTTTTTTAGCTTGAATCAATTGTTGTTGAAGGGACGATCGCTTAACGAGCAAAACCCGCCGACTTCGGCCCAGTCTCTCGGCGACATCTGGCAGCGATGTGGCGAATTTTACTAAAGCGGATTCGATTAATTCCTGTTGGGCGGAACTTTCTCTTTGGATGCTTTTAAATTGGGCGCTGGCCAAAATTTGATTTTCTAAGTCGCGCAGTTGCTGGTTGATTTGCTGTGCTGCTGTTTGAGACTGATTAATTATTTCTTGTAATTGCTGTTGTTGAGCGCCCAAACGCGAAGCGTCTACAACTGCGATCGCATCTCCTTCTTTTACTGTCTGATTCTCGCTGACAGCAATGCTTTCGACGGTTCCTTCGGTTGCTGCTTGCACGACGCGCACTTCTCCGGCGGGACGGACGATCGCATCTGCTTTGACTGTAGCGCTGTATTTGGTGACGCTAGCGAGGGCGATCGCCCCGCCAAAGGTCGCCACCATCAAAATGCCCCCCAAAGTCGTCCAGCGGCTGACAGGGGGCAAAAACTGGTCGTTATCAAAGGTTTCAGCGGGTGTGGCTTCGGGAGTGAGAGACATGGCGGCAAGGGGGAGAGGGGAATAGTTTGGAGTTTTGAGTTTTGAGTTGGGGGGGAGGGAGAGATCGATCGCTGATTTGTTTTGTCACCTTTACGATCGGCTTTCCGGAAACCAAGCATAGGTTTAGAAGTCTAAATCAAAATTCACAGGGTAAAGGTAAAAATCCGCACAGCTTTGGCGTTCCCACCCACAAACTTCCCCAAATATCAAGAGGAGTGAAGCCAACGGGCTACAGTCAGGAAAATATGGGATTTTTGCAATGACTTTTGGCGCTGTTACCGGGTTTTTCCTGTATGCGTAGGTAGTAAGTACATAGGTATTAATAGGAGTTCTTTATGTCAGAAAATCAACAAAATTCACTCTTCATCGAAGTAACCGATGGAGAATCTGCTACTGTCAACGGTGGCAGCATTACCAGCGGTGTTAGCGGTGCTAAAAGCAACAGCTACACGGATAACAGCAGCAGCTATGGTCTGAATATGCTGTTTTTCCTGCCGCCGCCTAGCCAGCTTTATCAGTACAATCCGAACGACTATCGCACTTTCAAAACCCTAATGGTTTAGATAGCTGAGTCAAGTTGTGCGATCGAGTAAAATTTGAATATTTCTCCGTAATATTCCGGAGGTTGCCCAGCACTAGCAGAAGTATTAGTCAGTATTTACACGAGGCTCTAGAAATTAGATAAGATTTCTAGCTTCCCTTCACTTTTCTATACTTAAACGGAGCCAAAGCATGAAAGAAACAAAGGACAATTCACTGTTTACTGAACTTACATCTGAAGAATCAGCTAGCGTCAACGGCGGTCACTCTTATTCTAATCGATACAAATGTTACCGTCCGACCCGTCACGTCGTGTACCGCCGGGATTTCGACGGCTCCTTAAGAGTAGTGTACCGCTACTGGTAAAGTTTACTGCTGTGTATTCAGCTCGATTGATACGAATCAATAAAGCACCCATAAACTTATGGGTGCTTTGTTCTGATTGGCTACTCGGTGAGGGGTAATGTTCATTAGGCTCTACTCATTATTCATTTTGCCAAATGTTAAAAAACATTCCTTTTATCCGAGAAATGCCTTTCTTCGGACAAGTAAACAGGCTGATGAAATATCAGGTTGTTCTCCAGCAGAGCGAAGAAGATTGCGGTGCAGCTTGTCTGGCTTCGATCGGTAAATTTTACGGACAGAATTTTACAATTAGCCGCTTGCGAGAATTTGTCGGCACTGGGCAACAAGGGACGAGTTTACTTGGCTTGAAACAAGGAGCTGAGGCGATCGGCTTTAATGCTCGATCGGTGAGAGCGGCCGCTGCAATTTTAGACAAGCTCGATGATGCCCCTCTACCGATGATTATTCACTGGAACGGCTCTCACTGGGTTGTGTTGTACGGAAAACAGGGCAACCAATATGCGATCGGCGATCCGGCTGTCGGTATGCGCTATGTTTCTAAAGCAGAATTAGCAGCAGCTTGGACAGATTGGCTGTGCTTGCTAGTAGAACCAGATGCTGAGCGGTTTTTTGCGGCCGCAGAGGGTCAACCGCCCGCTAATTCGTTACAAAAATGGATGCGCCGGATTGGGATTTACCGCCCGATTTTAATGGAAGCATTTTTGCTGAATGCAGTGTTGGGTTTGCTGTCAATTTCTTCGCCTTTTCTAGTTCAAATGCTCACCGACGACATCCTGGTGCGGGGCGACAGACAACTCCTGGCAAGCGTGGCGATCGCAGTTATCGTTATGAACCTTTTTAGCAGCAGTTTAGGATTGGTACAGTCCAACTTAATTGCTCAGTTTTCCCAGCGTTTAGAATTGGGATTGGTGATGGAATTCGCGCGCAAATTCCTGCGATTGCCTTTGAGTTTTTACGAAACTAGACGCAGTGGCGAAGTCGTCAGTAGATTACAAGATATCCAAGAAATAAATAAATTAGTTTCTCAAGTCGCTATCAGCTTGCCAAGTCAATTTTTTATAGCTGTATTTTCTTTTATCTTTATGTTATTTTACAGCAAGAAACTGACGTTAGCAGCTACAGCTATAGCTCTGTTAATGACTGCCTCTACAGTCGTATTTCTGCCCGTATTGCAGCAAAAAACGCGCATTTTATTGGTGTTGGAAGCAGAAACTCAAGGCGTTTTAGTAGAAACTTTTAAAGGCGCACTGACTGTCAAAACTACTAGCAGCGGTCAGCAACTTTGGGAAGAATTTCAAACCCGCTTCGGTCGTTTAGCAAATATCAGTTTTCGCACTACACAAATTGGCATTCTTAACAATATATTTTCTGGTTTTGTTGCCTCTGCTGGCAGCATTACTCTGCTGTGGCTTGGTAGCGGTTTGGTGATTGACAAGGTATTGAGTATAGGTCAGTTGCTAGCGTTTATTAGCATGAATCAAAACGTTACTACTTGGGTGAATTCGCTAGTAGGATTTACTGATGAGATGACTCGCGTGCAGACAGCTACTCAACGGCTGTCGGAAGTTATCGATGCTGAAGCGGAAACTAAAGACGATACGAATAAACCTTTCGTAACAATTCAGAACCGCGACGGTATTGTTTGCAAGAGTGTTAATTTTCACTACCCCGGTAGACTTGACTTGCTGGAAAATTTTTCGGTCACATTTCCCGGCGGTCAAGCAATTGCTTTAATCGGCCATTCCGGCTGCGGAAAAAGTACGCTAGCAAAAGTAATTTCTGGTCTGTACCCGCTGCAATCTGGTAATATTAGAATTGGCGGTTACAACTTACAGGATTTGTCTCTCGACAGTCTCAGACAGCAGGTAGTATTGGTTCCTCAAGAAGCACATTTTTGGAGCAGATCGATTCTCGAAAATTTTCGTTTGGGCAATCCAGATATCAGCTTTGAACAGATTGTTAAAGTCTGCAAAATTGCGGGGGCGGATGAATTTATCAGCCAATTGCCGGATAAATATCAAACTGTTTTAGGGGAGTTTGGAGCGAATATTTCTGGCGGACAAAGACAAAGATTGGCGATCGCCCGCGCCATTCTCAATAACCCACCCGTATTGATTTTAGACGAATCTACCGCAGGGCTTGACCCCGCAAGCGAAGCGGAAGTTTTAGAACAATTGTTGATGTACCGGCACGGGAAAACGACGATTTTTATCAGTCACAGGCCGCGAGTGATCGATCGCGCCGATTGGATTATCATGTTAGAACGCGGCCGATTGAAACTGCAAGGCTCGGCTGCAAAATTGCGATCGATTCCAGGAGACCATTTAGAGTTCTTGCATCCTTGAGCGAGTTAATAAAACAACAGGTTTAAATCTGTCGCTACACAAACAACACCGGGATCATCTCACTTTTGCACCCTACCCCAACCCTCCCCGAACCCGCGGGGAGAAAGTAAGAAATTCACAAATGATCCGAGGATTGCTAGATCGTTGGCGGTTTCATGGGAATAATAAAATTGAGTCAACATTTAACACTCAACCATTCAGTGTTTCGACCAGATTCAACAGTCAACAGTTAACAGTCAACAATCATTTCGCTCGTGCAACGGGAATTGAGATCGCTGATGACTAATAACTTCTCTAAGATTCTTGAGCCAAAGTACATCGATCGCACAATCCGAAAAACTCCAAAGTGTGATAATAAATCTTGAAAGAATGAGATTGTTGTAGTTGGCTTTCTAAGTGGTGGACGGGGCATTCGTCGATCGTAATGGAGGTGCCACATTCCAGACAAGTTAGGTGGTGTTGGTCTTGGTGGGCGGCACCGTAGAGAGACTCGCCACTAGCGAGAGTTCTGACGTGAACGAACCCCTCTCGCTTTAAACCGTCGAGGGAGCGGTAAACTGTTGCTAGGCCCATGCTTTGGTCGCTGTTACGCAGTTCTAAGTAGATATCTTGCGCTGAGAGCGATCGATTCAGGACTTTGAGCAAGTTTAAAATACGCTCCTGACTGCGGGTGTGGTTGGTTCTCATAATTTTTTTCTCGAATCTGCTGGAATCACATCTGTCCCTATTTCTAGGCTATCTTACTTGGGCGAACCAAATGGCGATCGGCGCGCAGCTCGGTTGTAGAATACAATGGGGCTAACTTTCACATCACCTACCGCAACATTCCCGTGACTCAGAAATATCTTGCCCAAATCTATGTTACCCTCCGCCCTTCTGTTTTAGATCCCGCCGGCACTGCCGTACAGTCTGGTTTGCAACACATGGGATACGACAATGTTGAGCGTGTGCGAATCGGGAAGTACGTTGAATTGACGCTGACTGCTGCTGCTGAGTCGGAGGCCCGCGAACAACTCGATCGCGTTTGCGACCAACTTTTGGCTAATCCAGTGATTGAAAATTATCGCTTTGATTTGACTGAAATTCCTGTTGCTGTGGAGACAGCGGCGGCATAAATGCGATCGTCCCTAGGGTGTTTTTAAACTCGGAGATCCCCCCTAACCCCCCTTAATAAGGGGGGGACAACAGGGTTCTGAAAGTCTTTGTTAAAAAGCGAGGACAAGAGCGTTCAAAGTCTTCGTTAAAAACACAAGAACTAGAACGACTCAAAGTCCCCCTTCTTAAGGGGGATTTAGGGGGATCGAGGCTTAGAAACAAGCGAGAAAAACATAAGATTTTAGTCTTATGTTGACACCTCTTCCTTCTTCCTTCTTCCCTCTTCCCTCTTCCTTCTTCCCTCTTCCTTCTTCCTTCTTCCTTCAGCTTATGAAATTTGGAGTTATTGTTTTTCCGGGCTCAAATTGCGATCGCGATGTGGTGTGGGTGACTCAAGGGTTACTCCACCAACCGACGCGGATGATTTGGCACGAAGATACCGATATTTCGGATATTGATATCATTGTAATTCCCGGTGGTTTCAGTTACGGAGATTATTTGCGGTGCGGCGCGATCGCCCGTTTTTCTCCGGCGATGCGGGCTACTGCGGAACACGCGAAAAAAGGCAAACTTGTATTAGGCATCTGCAACGGTTTTCAGGTGTTGACTGAAGCTGGTTTGTTGCCCGGTGCTCTGGTGCGGAATGCGGGATTGAATTTTATTTGCGATCGCGCTTCTTTGAAAGTCGAGCGCGGTAATACTCGTTGGACTGCCGCTTATACTACGGGTGAAATCATCGATTTGCCGATCGCTCACGGGGAAGGCAACTATTATGCCGATGCCGATACTTTAGCAGAACTAGAAGAGCACAAGCAAGTCCTGTTTCGCTACTGTACTCCGGCGGGCAAAATTAGCGATGCTGGCAACCCCAACGGTTCGTTAAATAATATTGCCGGTATTTGCAATCGCCAAGGCAATGTATTAGGAATGATGCCGCATCCTGAACGGGCATCCGATCCGATGCTGGGCGAAACTGATGGGGTGAAATTGTTTCAAGGGTTGTTGATGGCAAGTGTTGCTGCTGTTTTGTAGTTGATATTTGTCTCTGATTTTATGAACAGGCAAGATGCCTGTTCCACAATACATCAAGTTTCTTGTGGGGTGGGCATCTTGCCCGCCCAAAATCAACAGGCAAGATGCCTGTTCCACAGTAGATTAAATTGATTGTGGGGTGGGCATCTTGCCCGCCCAAATAAATACAATTTAGCTCCTGGACAGCTTATCAACTTTTGAAAAGAGGAATATTTATTTTATGCCACTAATGGACTTAGCTAATTTTAAAACTAGGGTAATTGGATGCAGTGCGGTGATGGCTATTGGACAAGTTATTTCAAGCGCGATCGCCAATCCGGCAACTCAAGCAGCAGCGGGTATTATCGGCGGCCCGATCGCACTTGGGGGAGTTTCTATCTTAGCGGCGATTGCTGGTAGTCTCGCTGAGACTATGGCCGCTGATGAACTGGCAAATCGGATGACGGAAGGGTTGAGCAAAAATCCGAGGATTCTCGATAATCACGATTTGATTAAGGCGGCGGGTGAGGCGATCGGCTATATTTTGAGAGAGGTTGCGAAGTCCGATCGCCTAATTGCGATCGCCGAAACCAAAAATTTGCCTTATCCAGAAACAGCACTCAGTCAATTAGCCGAGAAAACTCCTGAATACTGGCTGGATATTAACACGAATACAGCCGACTTGTCAAGGGGTTTAAATATTTCCGAAGACCAGTTAACCCTGATTTTTTCTGCGGATGCCGAAGAGTTCGATCGAGTTACCGGATTGACAACGGCAGATTGGGCCACTTTCCTCAACGAATTCGCGGCCAGCGAGGGCAAATCCTTCGATGCGGAAATTGTGGAATTTGTCGCGGCCAAGCTGTACGCAACTTTCCCGAAAGCGTACCGCGAAGTGCTGAAACTGGATGCGGCGAAGGGAGGAGAAAAGTTTGCGGCGATGCTGTTGAATCTGCACCAAATTGCTTTAGCTGAACTGAGAGATTTGGGGCTGCAAAATGGAGAAATTCTGCACAAATTGGAGGCCGTGGCGACTGGGCAGCAGATTTGTCAAGTGATGGGGAAATTGGAATCCATAGAAATTGGCATCCGCGACGATTTGGCGCAAATTCGGGCATTGCTGGAAAGATATATCGATCCTGCTGCGCCGAGTTTGCCGATTCCTGTTAAGTCAGAGACGATTATTCAGGACCGAATTAAAGACTTTACCGGTCGGAAATTTGTGTTTGAAGCAATTAATGAGTTTCTGAGGACAAAGCAAAAAGGCTATTTTGTTTTGCAGGCGGAACCGGGTGTTGGGAAAAGCGCGATTATGGCTGCCTGTGTGGTGATGTTGAAGCGCCGCTGCGTTACTCATTTCAACTCGCAACCGGACGGGATTGTTAGCGCTGAAACTTTTTTGGAAAATGCTTGCACTCAGTTAATTGAAGGTTTTGGCCTTAAAGACAAGTACCCGCGTCTGCCGGAAAATGCCCTGAAAAATAACAACTTTCTAGGCGATTTACTGAAGGAGGTTAGCGCTAAGTCTAGCAGTGACAAAAAAATTATTTTTGTGGTGGATGCGCTGGATGAAGTTGACTGGAAGGCTCAAACTAGCGGTAGCAATGTTTCGTATTTGCCTAATGATTTGCCGGATAACGTTTATTTTATTGTCTCGAAGCGGCCGGAATTTCTGACAATGCCGACAGCTAACAAGACGGTTTTTGATTTAATGAAATACAGTACAGACAGTCTCAAAGATGTCGAGGCTTATCTGGCAAAACGCACGGAGAGAAGCCAGTTGATTCAGGATTGGATTAAGGGTCGAAATTTGCAGCGGGAACAGTTTGTGACGGCGGTAGCCCAAAAAAGCGAAAAGAAATTTATCTATCTCCGCCACGTACTTGATGAGATTGAAGGTGGCACGTACAATGATGTGAATTTAAATGATTTGCCAGCGGGTTTGGAGGAATATTATCAAAAACACTGGGGACAGATGATGGGCATGGGCAGGGAAAACGATCCTCTGCTGGAATTGAAGGTTAGGATTATCTATTTCCTGTCGCAAGCAGAGGAACCTGTTTCTTGTCGCTGGTTGGCTAAATCTGCCGGCGATAAAAATGTTATAAAAGTACAGCAGGTGCTCGGAAAATGGAATTCGTTTTTGCGACATGAGAAAGTAGGGAATGAAACTCGATACACTATCTATCACAACAGTTTTCGGCAGTTTCTGGAAGCAGATGAAACTGTGCAGTCGGCTGGACTAACACTGGAAGATATTAATGATGACATTTGTGATAACGCTATAGACGGAGCGCCGGTATGAGCGAATTAGGTGTGTGGTTGGCGCAGCAGTGTCAGGAAGATCGAGATTTGCTGTTGAAATATCAACCGAAGAGATTTGCGAAACGGGGGAAGCTTGACCGTTATTGCGCTTGGTTGACGGATTTCGGTTTTATTGAGATGAAACTGGATTTTTTGGGGGTACAAGCGCTAATTGAGGATTACGATTTGGCGAGGGTTTCTGATGTTTTGTTGTCGGAGGGGCAAACTGAAACACTGAAGTTGATTCAAGGGGCAATTAGGAAGTCGGCGCACGTTTTGGAGCAGGATAAAACGCAATTGGCTGGGCATTTGTGGGGGAGGTTGCTGGATTTTGAAATGCCGCAGATTCAGGAGTTACTGGAGGCGGCGAAGGAGTCGAAAGATCGTTCTTGGTTCCGGCCTTTGAAGGCTAATTTAGAGCGGGCAAATGAAGGGGCATTGCGGACGCTTGTCGGTCATAGTAGCGTGGTAACAGGAGTGGCGATCGCACCCGACGGTCTCACGGCGATTTCCGCTTCAGGGGATAACACCCTAAAAATCTGGGACACCAAGACAGGCACCGAACTGCGAACCCTCACCGGTCATAGTGGCGAGGTAAATGCAGTGGCGATCGCACCCGACGGCCTCACGGCGATTTCTGCTTCAGATGATAAAACCCTGAAAATCTGGGACACCGAGACAGGTGCCGAACTTAGAACCCTTACCGGTCATACTAGCTATGTAAATGCAGTGGCGATCGCGCGCGACGGCCTCACGGCGATTTCCGCTTCAGGGGATAATACCCTGAAAATCTGGGACACCGAGACAGGTGCCGAACTGCGAACCCTCACCGGTTATACTGGCGGGGTAAATGCAGTGGCGATCGCACCCGACGGCCTCACGGCGATTTTCGCTTCTTGGAATAATACCCTGAAAATTTGGGACACCGAGACAGGCTCGGAACTCAAAACTCTCACCGGTCATACTAACTGGGTACGGGCAGTGGATCTCGCACCCGACGGAAAAACAGCGATTTCCGCTTCAGATGATAAAACCCTGAAAATCTGGGACACCGAGACAGGCTCGGAACTCAAAACTCTTACCGGTCATAGTACATCGGTAAATGCAGTGGCGATCGCACCCGACGGTAAAACAGCGATTTCCGCTTCTTGGGATAATACCCTAAAAATTTGGGACACCGAGACAGGCTCGGAACTCAAAACTCTCACCGGTCATAGTGACAGGGTAAATGCAGTGGCGATCGCACCCAATGGAAAAACAGCGATTTCCGCTTCAACGGATTACACCCTGAAAATCTGGGACACCGACACAGGCTCGGAACTCAAAACTCTCACCTGTCATAGTACATCGGTAAATGCAGTGGATCTCGCACCCGACGGAAAAACAGCGATTTCCGCTTCTGGGGATAATACCCTGAAAATCTGGGACACCGAGACAGGCTCGGAACTCAAAACTCTCATCGATCATAGTGGCGCGGTAAATGCAGTGGATCTCGCACCCGATGGAAAAACAGCTATTTCCGCTTCAGATGATAATACCCTGATAATCTGGGACACCGAGACAGGCTCGGAACTCAAAACTCTCACCGGTCATAGTGGCGCGGTAAATGCAGTGGATCTCGCACCCGACGGAAAAACAGCGATTTCCGCTTCTTGGGATACCCTGAAAATCTGGGACACCGACACAGGCTCGGAACTCAAAACTCTCACCGGTCATAGTGGCGCGGTATGGGAAGTGGCGATCGCACCCGACGGAAAAACAGCGATTTCCGCTTCAATGGATAATACCCTGAAAATCTGGGACACCGACACAGGCTCGGAACTCAAAACTCTCACCGGTCATAGTGGCGCGGTATGGGCAGTGGCGATCGCACCCAATGGCCTAACAGCCATTTCCGCTTCAGATGATAACACCCTGAAAATCTGGGACACAGAAAGCGGCACCCAACTGAGAACCCTCACCGGTCATACTAGCTGGGTAAGAGGAGTGGCGATCGCACCGGACGGCATGACAGCGATTTCCGCTTCATGGGATTACACCCTGAAAATCTGGGATTTGCTTAGCTGTAAAGAGCTCGCTAGCTTCAGCGGAGAGTATGGATTTAATTGCTGTGCGATCGCCCCTGATGGAGTGACAGTTGTAGCGGGCGATCGATCGGGCCGGGTGCATTTCCTGCGATTGGAGGGAGTTAGCGACGGGCGATAATCCAAGAAACCGGGTTTTTGCCCTAATCTGTGGGTTGTACCGAAGTATTGCGGAAAAAACCCGGTTTCTGGGCCACCCGCCGATCCAAGAAACCGGGTTTTTGTCCGAATCTGTGGGTTGTACCGAAGT
This sequence comes from Microcoleus sp. B3-D2, assembly GCF_036705345.1. Taxonomy (NCBI): domain Bacteria; kingdom Bacillati; phylum Cyanobacteriota; class Cyanophyceae; order Oscillatoriales; family Microcoleaceae; genus Microcoleus; species Microcoleus sp. B3-D2. The sequence goes on along the minus strand of NZ_JAUBUG010000057.1, from coordinate 28,286 downwards.
ATTGCGGAAAAAACCCGGTTTCTGGGCCACCCGCCGATCCAAGAAACCGGGTTTTTGTCCGAATCTGTGGGTTGTACCGAAGTATTGCGGAAAAAACCCGGTTTCTGGGGCCCCGCGATCGGGTTTTTGGTGGAGGGGCGATCGGATTTTTTGGTTGATGGGCGATCGAATTTGAGAGAAATGTGCGATCGAATTTGATTTGTTAGTCCGTTAGTTTGTCCGCGCAGGGAAAGCCAGTTGGTTCGCCCGCGAGTCCGCCAGGGGTTGAAACCCCTGTCTCAAAGCGAAAGTCCTCTCAAGAGGACTGAAGATTTAGTTGATGTACATCGGTTTGAGGCGAATCTTTAGTCGGTTTCAACCGACTTTAGCTATGAGACGGGGGTTTCAACCCCCGGCGGAAACTGCCACAAACGCATCACAATATTGTACCAATATCCAAATCCCCGACTTCTTCAAGAAATCGGTAATCTAATCATCCTCATCCAATCCCAGCGGCACAAAATATTGACTGTAAACCACACTATCTGGCTCCCAAAGTGGCCGCCAATAAACATTTTGCATCACCGCCTTCTCCCCATCACCATCAGCAGGCCACTGAAAACTGACGATCGCAATATTGCTATATCCCACAATCTCATCACCCTCTTGCAGCCAGCGATTGCGCCACAACAGCGATATAAAATTCCACAACCTATGCAGCAGTGACAATTGTTTATTTTTATGCGATCTACTTGACGGAGTTCCCTTTTCTAGCTTCAAAAACACCCGAGCTCTTTGGCGTTTAATCCAGTCAATCCGATAGCCCCAATCAGGCAGAGATTGTCTATTTCTGAGACCAGCCGCCACAGCCTTCTTTCTGGTCATCCTCGAAATATTCATTAATTCCAGCGGCTCATTCCATCCCAAACATTGGTGCGATCGCTCAGGAAGCAACGACTTAATCTTAGTATGAACTAAATGCGTTTTCCACTCCTCATTGATAAAAGCACTAGCAGTCAACTGCGCCAGCACAGAATATTGACAACTTGACTTATAATTCGCCCCCCCCAAAGGCTCAATATTCGGTCGAGAATCGCCAAAATGACAATCATACCAATAACTCAGTCGCACAGCAGCAGCATAGTGAATATCCCCCGTCAACACAATCACGCGATCGCGCTGTTTAAAAAATTCCACCAACAGCTTCACAAAAGCCAACTCATGAAAATTCCAAGCATCCCCCGCATCACTACTAAAAACCTTCCCCTGTGCCAAATCCCACTTTTGCACCGCATCAATAAGCCACAAACCCACCAAATTTGTCGGCACAACCACCAGCGTCGCCTCAATCTCAAACTCCTCAGTTTTATTCAGCAAATCCGTCTCCTTCAAAGGTTTCTGAATTTGCTCCTCAAAACCTTTGTGAGTCAAAAGCATCGGCGGATCCATCGGGCTTTCCATCGGATAACCCCGCCAACTCCGCGTATCCAGCACAATCACTTCGTGCTTAAAATTTCTCACAGTAAAATGCCAATTCAAAACCTCATTTACACCCTCGTCATCTCGATCCAAAATAAAAACATCTTCATCTAATTTAAACTTCGGTAAATGTGTTTTCGGATCGAGCCTTGGAATTCCTAAATACAAAGCCGCATCCTCCCAAGCAGAAACATCAGTTCCCGCCGAAACAGACCATTTTTCAGCAGCCTTTAATAATTTATCTCCCGGTTTTTCCCGATCGAACTGTGCGGGCGTATTGCCCCAAGCCTGAAACACAGCGTAAGCCACCAAAGCATTCTGGACCACCCGCCGTCCCAGCGGCTTCCCCAGCACCCGGTAACACCACTCTCGATTCAAATAAAAATCGTCGCTAACATCATGGTCGTCGCAAATCATATAAGTAGGAATATTCGCTAGCGCCCTTCTCACCCTCCACAAATTGCGGGCAAAACCGTCAAGTTCAACAACTTCTCTATCCCAGACTTTTGCCTGCTTAGAATTTTGGCGAATATCCTTACCCTTCGGAAAACGCGCGCACCAAAGTATCGGCGACCAAACTAACAAATACATCGCGCAATATTCCCCCAAACTGAACAAGTGACTTTTAGCCTTGTCCGGTTTATTCACCAACATCGCCGTAAAGCCGCCAAAATCTCTGGCAATATCGCTGCGAGTCCCCGGCTGTAACTCAATTGGTTTTTTGTACTGATACTCATCAGCCTCAGAGAGTTTCTGAATAGGGGACTCTTTAAAAATTTCCCTCTCTTCGCCAACTGCATTTTCGTTTTGCGAATTTTTAGGTATACTGATACACAAATTCTTTTTAATTTGGGCATCATCCATCAGGGGTAGACTTTCTTCCCAGCCCAACAGTGTATCGCCAGCATCAGTCAAAGCCCACAGCATCGCATCGGCCACGTCGTCGCCATAAATTTGGTCGCCGGTTAAAAACAGTTGGTGGGGCCTGCTATTTGCCGTACCTGCAAACTGTTCGATCGAATTATCCAAGATTGGCAGCGCATCTCTGCCGTCTCCGTGGGGCTTGCGACAAGAACCGTGAACGATACGCAAATAGTTTAAATCGTTCGGTGGCAGGGCAAAAGTCGGCAACTGGTGAGCGAAATAACTAATCGTGTCCCGTCCCAAAGCCGACAAATCCGGGGCGGCAGGCCACAGGCAAGAAATGAGATTTTCTTTCTCATTTTCTGCGACTGCCACCCCCGACGGCGACTCGCTACTCCCAGCAAACTTGATGTCATAAGCATAAATTTGCCCGGATGTCAAGACATTGCTATTAATTGGTTTAGCAGTCACCGCCACTACGTGCAGGTATTTGCCGAGCTGCACAGTAGAGTTCGCACCTTGGAGCAAGGGTCGATCGACAATTTCGCCGGTTCCGCCCTCTGTCGAATAAACCTTGAGTTCGACTCGGCGGGGTGCTTTCAGAGCCAGCCAAACTGTCACGGCCCGACTTTCAGTCCGGCGCAAAATCGGGCCCGCAAGGATAAGCGGCAAGTGATGAATTCGATGACTTAAGGGAGTCCACGACATAGAATTTAAAAAATAAAAATTAAATAAGGGTGTTCTAGCAATCAGATTTTAGGCGAGCCAGCATCTGTGACCGGGTTAATTAATGCTAAGTCTGCCAACCCCCGTCTGCAACTTTGTAACAACTCATTAAGTAAAATTAATAATCATGCTACAAGAAGAAAAATTACAGCATTTCGTCAATTCAGCCCCGCAATTGCCCGTAATTAAATCATCAGAACCCGCCGGACGGCCCAACAGCCAACCGCTCTACTCCTCACCTTTAGATCGGGCGATCGACCGCCACCCCCTCACCGTCGCTCCAGAAACCCCGATCGCCCCAGTGTTGGCTCTCATGAACCCGATGCGCGTCTCCTGTCAGCTTTGTGGGGAAAAACAAAACGCTGTTGCTAGCGCAGCCAAGCGCAGTTGCGTCATAGTCGTGGAAGATAATCGACCGATCGGCATTTTTACAGAACGGGATATCGTCAAGCTAACTACCGTCGCAGCTTGTACAGTCGGACTGACAATTGCTGATGTAATGACTCGATCGCCCATTACCCTCAAACAATCCGAGTCTCAAGATATTTTCACAGCTATGTTCATGTTGCGCCAGCACCAGATCCGGCATTTGCCCGTAGTGGACGAGGACTCGCGACTTCTGGGCATCATCACCCGCGAAGCGATTCACGAAGCCCTGCAACCGATTAACTTGCTAACCAATTTGCGCTGTGCAGCAGATGTCATGACTAAAGAAGTCATTTCTGCCCCAACAACTGCCTCAGCCCTCGATTTAGCCCAGCTCATGGTCAAGCATCGAGTTAGTTGCGTCGTCATTGTCCAAGAGCAAATTCAGCATCCCGAGCTGGCGATCGCACCAACACCAAATTATCAAATTCCGATCGGCATTGTCACCGAGCGCGACATCGTGCAGTTTCACGCCCTCGAACTCAACCTCTCGGAAATCCCGGCTGCAATGGTCATGAGTGCGCCTTTATTTTGCGTATCTCCCGCCGATTCCCTCTGGAGTGTCCACCAGTCCATGCAGCGGCACTGCGTCCGCCGTTTGGTAGTAGTTGGCAGCCAGGGAGAACTTTTGGGCATTGTCTCTCAGACAAGTTTGCCGCAAGTTTTTAACCAATCTGAAATGTACGGGACGATCGAGCTTTTGCAGCAAGCAGTGGACGATCGAGCCACCCAATTGCAGAAAGCCAACGAACTTTTGCAGCAAGAAATTTTAGAGCGGCAGCGGGCCCAAGAAGCCCTGCGCCAAGCTCACGACGACTTAAAAAAACAAGTTGAAGAACGCACCGCTCAACTTTTAGAATCCAATGAATTGTTGAGACGGGATATTATCAAGCGCCAGCGAGTCGAAGAAGTGCTGCGGCGAAAGCAAACTTGCTTGAAAAATCAAGCGCAGCAATTAGAGGAAACTGTGCGAAAGTTGCAGCAAACTCAAACTCAATTGGTGCAAACCGAAAAAATGTCTTCTTTGGGACAAATGATTGCCGGTATCGCTCACGAAATTAACAATCCTGTTAATTTTATCTACGGCAACCTTTCCCACGCCAGCCACTACATCAAAGAATTGATCCAACTGTTGGAACTTTACCAGCAGCACTATCCCGAACCAGTCTCGGAAATTCGGGAAGCAGCAGCAGAGATGGAAATCGATTTTTTGGTAGAAGACTTATCTAAGCTAGTGTCTTCTATGCAAGTAGGAACCGAGCGCATCCGCCAAATAGTTGTGTCGATGCGTAATTTTTCGCGATCGGATCAATCTAACGTCAAGCTCGTTGACATTCACGAGGGACTCGAAACCACTTTGTTGATTTTGCAGCACCGACTCAAAGCCCACGGCGGACATCCAGCTATCCAGATTATTAAAGAATATGGCAATTTGCCCCCCATCGAGTGCTGTGCCGGTCAGATCAATCAGGTGTTCATGAATATTATCGGCAATGCTATTGATGCTTTGGATGAAGAAATCCAGAAAGGAGAATGGGCGACGAGAAATGCGAAAAATTCAGCCCTGTCAAATCCTAATTCTCCATTGACTGTTCCCACTATTACAATTCGCACTGAAGTTGTGGGTGGCGATTTTGTGGCGATCCGCATTTCCGACAACGGGCGGGGCATACCGGAGGAGATTCGCCGCCAATTATTTGACCCGTTTTTTACTACCAAACCAGTCGGCAAGGGCACTGGGTTGGGACTGTCGATTTCTTACCATTTAGTCGTCGAACAGCACGGGGGGCGGCTCGACTGCGTTTCGGAAGCTGGACGGGGCACTGAATTTGCGATCGAGATTCCGATTGTCAGCGGTCATTAGTCAGCAGTCATACGATTTTAGATTTTAGATTTTAGATTGAACAATTTAAGGATGGGAAATGACTCATGAAGCCCGGGGTTTGGATCGCGGGCCTACAGTTGCATTCTTTTTTTCAACTGGTATCAGTAGTGATGGGGAAGACATCATATTCTCCCACTCCCCCACTCTCCCCATGCACTCTCCCTCTGGCCGACTCACTCCCCCACTCTCCGACTTTCCACCATTTCCTAAAAATTCACAATTTTTTACAAAACACCAGAAACCCAAGCAAAGTCAATCTTTCCCAATCTAAAATCTCAAATCTAAAATCTAAAATCCCATAACTTTGCCCTCCCCTGACCCAACTGATCCGAACTCACTTCGAGTTTGCCTCATCCACTAGCGCCTTTATGACCGTTCCAGTTACCCGCACAAGCCATCAACTGCCTGCATCCTAGCCCCAAAGCCAAAAGCCCAGATTGTTTTAGAAGTTAATTTTTGTTTTATTTTTGTACCTCTTTATATTAAGAAAGTATTCTAAAATCAATTTAAAAGCTAAAAAAATTATAAAAATAGATTTTTGTCTCAAAAAACCCGTTAAGATTCTCACAGGTGCAAAATAAACCAATTTACTAGCATTTTCATTTACACGCCCCCTTTCTTTTCCTCGCAAGTTAGCTAATAATGCTTTCAACGAGGTGACTAAGGGCTGAGTCCAAAATTGGCCTAACCCAAAGACGGATACAAGCCCCAAACAAAAGTCGTCGAGATCGAAAATTTTAGTTAGAGAGAAGCCCCAGATTCATCTGTGGAGTCCATTCTTTAATCTCAAATCTGAAATCTCAAATCGACTGACAGTAAGGGAATTGCAATTGGGCTATTGCAATTGGGCGATCGAAAAAAAGCATGAAAAGCCAGCCCTCATCGTTTTGATAGAAACCTATAGGAGAACAAAGAGTGAAACTCGCAGTTTACGGAAAAGGTGGAATTGGCAAATCGACAACAAGCTGCAACATCTCCGTTGCCCTAGCCAAGCGCGGCAAGAAAGTTTTGCAAATCGGTTGCGATCCAAAGCACGACAGCACATTTACCCTCACTGGCTTCTTGATCCCCACAATTATTGACACCCTTCAGCAAAAGGACTATCACTACGAAGACGTTTGGCCCGAAGATGTCATATACAAAGGCTACGGCGGCGTTGACTGCGTAGAAGCAGGTGGCCCTCCCGCAGGAGCTGGCTGCGGCGGCTATGTAGTCGGTGAAACCGTCAAACTCCTCAAAGAACTCAATGCCTTCGACGAATACGACATCATCCTGTTCGACGTGCTCGGTGACGTAGTGTGCGGCGGTTTTGCAGCCCCCTTGAACTACGCCGATTACTGCATGATTGTTACCGACAACGGGTTCGACGCTTTATTTGCAGCCAACCGCATCGCCGCCTCAGTCCGCGAAAAAGCCCGCACTCACCCGTTGCGGCTCGCCGGTTTAATTGGCAACCGCACCTCAAAGCGCGACTTGATCGACAAGTACATAGACTCTGTACCGATGCCAGTGCTGGAAGTGCTGCCCCTGATTGAAGACATCCGCGTTTCTCGCGTCAAAGGCAAAACATTGTTTGAGATGGCCGAAAGCGATCCTTCCCTCAACTACGTCTGCGATTACTACCTCAACATCGCTGACCAGATTTTGGCAATGCCCGAAGGAGTAGTGCCCAACGACACGCCCGATCGCGAATTATTCGCCTTACTTTCAGATTTTTATCTAAATCCAGTGCAACCGGTGGTCAAGAAGGAGGAAGATGAGCTAGACCTGATGATGGTTTAATAGGTCTAGCGATCAGGATGAGGATAAAGAGGTTATGGCTTTTTTTGATACTTTTTCAGTTGCTCTCAAACAGAAGTGGTTGGACTACTACCAGGTAAATCGGGCTTGGCTGCTCCTGCACATGACGGCTGACAACACGGTCGCCACACCCGACGGCGGGAAAAGGCCTGTTTCTTACCTCATCCTGGGAATTGCGGCTGCCCTGGAGCCGGAACTCCAGCAATTAATGCTGCCCTTCTCAAAACTCAAGCCGGATGCAGACAGCCTGATCGAAGTGTTGGGGCTAAATTTTGACCCGGACATAGCGCTGGGTATGCCCTCAAATATCGCGCCGCAGACGGCCGGCACATCTCCAACACCCGCAGCAGCTCAAACTGCAACTGCTGCACCTGCAGCAGCTCAAACTGCAACTGCTGTACCCGCAGCAGCTCAAACTGCAACTGCTGCACCCGCAGCGGCTCAAACTGCAACTGCTGCACCCGCAGCGGCTCAAACTGCAACTGCTGCACCCGCAGCAGCTCAAACTGCAACTGCTGCACCCGCAGCAGCTCAAACTGCAACTGCTGCACCCGCTGATGCCAAATCTAATAAATTGGGCGGTGCGGCCTTAGCAGCAGCCGGAGTAGTCGCCGGAGTCGCCGGAGCCGCCGGTCTGGCTGCTGCTGCGTCAGCACTGAGCTCCGACGACGAATCCTTCGATGAGTTTGAGGAAGACGCCGTATCCGACTTCGACCTGGGCGATGACGAGGAAGACGCCGTATCCGACTTCGACCTGGGCGATGACGAGGAAGAAGCAGTCTCCGACTTCGACCTGGGCGATGACGAGGAAGAAGCAGTCTCCGACTTCGACATGGACGACGATGAGGAAGAAGCAGTCTCCGACTTCGACATGGACGACGATGAGGAAGAAGCCTCGGCTTTGGACGGTCTCGACCTCGGGGACGATGAGGAAGACGCGGTATCTGACTTCGATATGGGTGACGATGAGGAAGACGCCGTATCCGACTTCGACCTCGGCGACGACGAGGAAGATGCCGTATCTGACTTCGACCTAGGCGACGACGATGAGGAAGATGCCTCGGGTTTGGGCGGTCTTGACCTCGGCGATGACGAGGAAGAAGAAGCCTCGGGTTTGGGCGGTCTCGACCTCGGCGATGACGAGGAAGAAGAAGCCTCGGGTTTGGACGGTTTCGACCTCGGCGATGACGAGGAAGAAGAAGCCTCGGGTTTGGGCGGTCTCGACCTCGGCGATGACGAGGAAGAAGAAGCCTCACAATTTGGGAGTTTGACCTCTGGAGATCTCGAAGCGGGGATTTCCGATCCGTTTGGGGAAGAAGATGCAGAGTTTGTCGCCGAAGAAATACCCGATCCTTTTGGGACAGCGACCTCAGATGACCTAGACATGGATCTGGGCGACTTGGACGATGACGGTATTGACGATTTCTCTGTATCTGATGACGATGACCTCGACGATCTCGGACTCGACGATCTGGGGGAAGCAACTACCGGAGATCCCGATGAAGATGATTTAGATGCTCTAGGTCTCGGTGATTTGGATTCCGACGATGAGGATGAAGAAATTTCTGGCTTTTTGTCGGATTTTAAGTGAGGTTGTTGCGATCGCCCGCATCTGTTCTAGTCTTGAAGTTTCCCGCTCTAGTTGTGAGTTGTGAGTTGCGAGTTGTTAATTTTTAATTAGCTCCACCTCACAACTGCCAAAAGGATTTTTGCCTTAGCGAGTTGAAGAAAACTAAATCCCTGCTGTGAGGGATTATAAGCCCTCGCGCAGAATTTTTTAGCTCCAATTTTGGATGCTGCGGCTGGGGAAATATTGAGTTGGCTGCATCTATTTTTCAGAGGAATTAGCCCAAAAATAGGTATTTCTATTTATTGTTGACTGTGCGTCGCGATCCGGCAAAACAGGTGTTTTCTCGCCACTGCGCCTGTTCGCGATCGAGAGGAAAAACAACCTATTCCTCTCCTGGGCGAGATCGCCGAGACGATCGCAAAATCCAGGTGTTTCCTCGCTCCGCCGCAAGTCCTGTTCGAGACGAAAAACAATTTAAACGGAGAAGATTTGACATATGACTGCTATTACTACTAATGAACCGGAAGCTTTAAACTTTGAATGCGAAACAGGCAATTATCACACATTTTGTCCGATTAGCTGCGTAGCTTGGCTTTATCAAAAAATTGAAGATAGCTTTTTCTTGGTAATCGGTACCAAGACTTGCGGCTATTTCTTGCAAAACGCAATGGGCGTGATGATTTTTGCTGAGCCTCGCTATGCGATGGCTGAGTTGGAAGAAGGCGATATTTCCGCTCAGTTAAACGATTATGATGAGTTGAAGCGGCTGTGCTTGCAAATTAAGCGCGATCGTAACCCGAGTGTAATTGTTTGGATCGGCACTTGCACCACCGAAATCATCAAAATGGATTTGGAAGGGTTAGCGCCGAAACTCGAAGCAGAAATTGGCATTCCCATCGTCACGGCTCGCGCTAACGGCTTGGATTACGCTTTTACTCAAGGGGAAGATACCGTTTTAGCAGCGATGGCTGCTAAATGCCCTGAGAAAGCGCCCGTGATGGAATCTCAGAAACAAGAACGCAATGCTATCTCTCAACTGCTGAATTTCGGTAAGAAAAAAGAGGAAGTTGCAGCAGATGAATCGGAATATGTCAAGCACACGCCGCTGGTACTTTTTGGTTCTTTGCCCGACCCGGTTGTTACTCAGCTAACTCTAGAATTGAAGAAGCAAGGAATCAAAGTTTCCGGTTGGCTTCCTTCCAAGCGCTACACTGAATTGCCAGTCTTGGAAGAAGGTTATTATGTATCTGGCATGAATCCGTTCTTGTCGCGCACTGCTTCTACGTTGATGCGCCGCCGCAAGTGTAAGCTAATTGGTGCGCCATTCCCGATCGGCCCTGACGGAACTCGCGCTTGGATTGAAAAGATTTGCTCAGTGTTGGGAATTGAACCAAAAGGTTTGGACGAACGGGAAGCGCAAATTTGGGCTGGTTTGGAAGATTACCTGCAAATAATTCGCGGCAAATCAGTCTTCTTTATGGGCGACAATTTGCTAGAGATTTCTTTAGCACGTTTCTTGATTCGCTGCGGCATGACTTGCCCGGAAATCGGCATTCCTTACATGGACAAGCGCTATCAGGCGGCAGAGTTGGCTTTGTTAGAAAAGACTTGTCACGAGATGGGAGTTCCTACTCCTCGGATTGTGGAGAAACCGGACAATTACAATCAGTTGCAGCGGATTTACGAGCAGAATATTGACTTGGTGATTACTGGTATGGCTCACGCTAATCCTTTGGAAGCGCGGGGGATTAATACTAAGTGGTCTGTTGAGTTTACTTTTGCTCAGATTCACGGCTTTGGTAATGCGCGGGATATTTTGGAGTTGGTGACTCGTCCGTTGCGCCGGAATAATTCGCTCAAGGATTTGGGTTGGGGTAATTTGGTGAAGAATGAGGCTCAGGTTTAATCGTTTTTAGCCTTCAATTAAAAACCCGGTTTCTCCAAGAAACCGGGTTTTTTAAATATCCCATAGGTTGAAGGCCGATGTTGAAACCCATCGCTACAACAACCTAGCCCGCGCAGGCGGGCTAGTATTGAGAGGCAATCGCGCGATTGCTCCTATTACTTTATGAAGAGCGTGCTGTAGTGTTAGTCTGTTGATGCTTTACTTCTAACTACTAGAAAGGTATATAGTCAGAGCCAGGTACCACAAAAGCGTTCGGATGGAGTAAAGAACGAGTAACCCACAATAAAAACTCTTCTATTCCATCGAGCAATGGCTGTTTGTTGATACTTCTCTCCACCAAATATTTTAACAACAGACAATTTCTGGTGGCATCCAATGTATTTAGGTCGATGTAACTCAAATCAGGAATCACTAAGTGGCTACCTACAATACCAGGTATATGCTCTATCCAGCTTTCTTTATTTTGGTTGAAATCTTCTTTAAAAGCAGAAGCACAAGCAGCCGCAGCAACATCAGCTATTTGTATGCCAGGAAATTTATGGGATTCCACGAATTTTACTTCTTGGGATAGATTAAATATAATAGGTTCTTCTACTCCTTGACAAAAGTCAATATCAATCTTATTCTCTTTCACAATCATAGGCTCGAACAGTCTATTGTTTTCTTTGAGTGGTTTACTAACATCACAAAAAACTTTAAGTTGGTTAAACTCTTTTCCCCAGTCACAGAGAATAGAAAACAAAGCCGAGGTCGAAAGCTCTAAAATCCACTTGCCTATATCAGTTCCTCGTAAAGAGTTTAATTCTTGATCGATCGTATTTCTATGATGAATACAAAAAGTTTTTATGTCGTCGAGTGTAGGCGAAATATCAGGTGTTTGTGAAGAACTAAAGAGAGCGTTAAGTTCTGTGTCCTCCAAACTTCTCATAAGCTTTTGAAAATCGCTAAAAATTTTTTCAGCATCATCACTCTGACATTTAATGTCTAGATATAAAATGTTGCTGATAAATTTGTTAAATTCTATTTGATAAAATAGAGAGCTTTTTTCTGAGAGAGGTGGCTCAAATATATATTCATAAAATTTGCAAGCCAAGTTAAATTTTTTATGATAAACACCTACTTTTATGCGATCTTTAAAGGTATTCAATATCTCAGCTATTACCTTTTTGCCCTTGGGAGAGTTAAGAAGGTTTCGACCTTTTAATTCGCCCCCTTGTAGCTTATATTTTTGTATTATATTATTTACATATTCCGTAGCTTCTTCATGGTTAATTGCTACACTTGCATAAGCAAAAAAAGTGGACTCTTTGTCAAGAAGAGCGTTACCAGTGAAACCTGATTCATCGCAGTAAATTTCTTGAAGGGTTTGTTTCATAGCGATTCTCCGTTTAATTTTGAAGGTTATGTATTACGTGTCATTTTGGTAGTATAACATGAAATTACAGAAGCAGAGCACTTCAGAAATGAGACTTAACAGCCTCCTTTCACAAATGAAAATTAACAATAATACAGGACTTGGTATTTGAGTACGCTCCGAAAAACAGCTTGCTATAATAAGACTGTGTGGGCGATCGCACTTTTCCTCAACCTTTCCAGAATCCCATGCCACACGCCCGTAACACGATCGCAGGTACGATCGCCTATAATCGAAACTAGCCCAACTCTCATCAGTTGAGAAACCGCCATGAGTCAAGACAAGGAAGAAATTAGCTATTCAGAGAAAACAGAACGCCTCAGAGTTATCGGTCAGTTTATCAAAACTGTAACACCGATGATTTGGACGATCGTAATTTTAGTAGTCATCATTCCCCTATTAGGTAACTTTCTAATTTCCCAGTCACTAACAAATACAGGAACCACAGCAGTTGTAGTATCGCCGCCACACGATTTTAGAAAAGTCAACCAAGACGTTAAAAACGCCATCCAACAATCCCATATAACTGCCGAAACTTTCGCATCTAAAGAGTTGGACAAATGGGAAACAGAAGTAATCGCGCGGGTTGACAACAGTTTCCTCGATTGGTATTTCGATTACTTCAACCAAAAAAAGATGGAGTTTACCGTACCTTTTAATTTTGTGAAATCTGCCGTACTGAACAGATTTGATATGACAGCAGCATCTCGTGCTGTTTCCGAAAAATTAACCGAAGACTTTCAAAGAGAATTTGCTAACCGCGTGCTGGTGCCAAAAAATGCTCAACTGCGCTTTCAATTAATTACTCAAGATACTGCTAATTTGTACATATCAGAAGTTAGCAAAAATGTGAAAGTAGTTCAAAACAATTATAGCATACCGCAGGTACAGTGGGACAAATATCTGAACGATATTGCTACCACAATTAGCGACAAAGGAAACGTCTCGAATTTATCCTTAAAAGTATTAGTTGGCGGTAGCGGTTACTTGGTTGCTAAACCCTTAATTTTGGGAGTCGCAGCTAAAGTTGGTAGTAAAGTTACCGCAAAAGTAGCCAGCAAAGCCGCCGCCAAGGTAGCCACAAAAACAGGCGGTACAGTGGCTAGTCAGTTGGGAGTAAGTTTAATCGACCCGATTGTCGGCATCGGAATTATCATTTGGGATTTGTGGGATTATAATCACACAGTCACAGTAGAAAGACCTATTTTGCGGGAACATATTGTAGAATACTTAAAAGATGTCAAAAAGTCGCTGCTCACAAATCCTGAAAGCGGAATCATGGCAGCAATTTATCAGTTAGAAAGCGGTCTTCTCAAGTCACTTTAATCATTTAAATCGCGTCTGAAGGATGTGTGTAAATCCCCGAAAAGTGGTAAGATCCACTGCAAGAATAAAAGGGGTAGACCAGTAGTTAGTGCCACTGTGCGCGCTCCGACTCGCTACTGTGCGCGATCGAACACCCGACTGTGGGCGATCGCGCTCATGTAGCAAAAAAAGAGAAAAAAATGAATTTTACACAAGGAAAAAAAAGAGAGAATGTGGGGAGAAAAAGAAGACTTGCACAACTTTATGTACCCTAAAAAATATCCAGAAATGTAACATAAAACAAGCTATTATACTCATAATACACTAATTTAATTATCGCTACTTTTTTTAAAAAAATAGACGTTGAAACAAGTTTTATTGCACACACTCACAGAAAATACTTCGTCGATAATCACGACATTAAAAAATTGTTAAAAAGCTATTTAACTAAGCAACAGGTTTCCGCATCCAGTGGCTATCTCAACCGGAAAAACGGAATATATCAAAACTAGAAAAACACTTGATGTCTAACAGAAGCTTTCTTGATAGGGGAGGGTGCTAGCTATCCTCAAGGTCAAAAAATGCAGCAGCTTGTTAAAAGGTAACACTACGGTAAATCACCGTCAAAATGCCCAATAAATTGTTGTTTATTTGCTTCTTAGAACTCAGAGTAAAACCATGCAGAAAGGATGGGCATATAAGGTAATAACCTTGTTATCGGCTGTTATTTTATTTCCCAAATTTTAACCTACTTAATAAATTATTTTAATTTTTACCTTGATAATATCCAATTTTACTAAGGTGAACAAAATATGATTATATTGTAACAAGGATTTAGAGTAGCTATAGTTTCTCCGCTTTTGACAGCCAGAAAATAATTTGTTTAGAAGTGATGCAGTTTATAGAGAAAGACGAAAAAACTGTTGCTGTCGATTATGAGTTTCTGGGCTTGTGGCATTTACAGCAGAAGAATTTAAAACCTCCGATTGACAGAGGTAGAGTTGAGGGGGTGCGTCTTACCGATGAATCTCTACTGCGAGGTTTGTAGGGAATTGCTGAAGAATTGGACGGAGTTGTTTTAGTTCAAAAAGGCATAACTTCTAAGCCGGAAGTTTTGTCGGCTTGGTCGAAATTGCTACAAGAAATCGAAACGCTGATGAAATAGTCGAAAGTCAATTATCGAGCAGGCAGTTGCGATCGCGCCCACAGAGTAAAATCAACTAAAATTGCAAGTATTGGTCGATCGACCCCTGTTACTCGACTATATTTGGATTCAAGGTTTGCTATACTCCAGAAATAGACACATATTAACCTTTGCAAAATCAATAGGCCGGAGCTATGACATCCTATGCAACCTCTACAGCAAGAGCCGAGATGAGTGAGATCCGGCGCTTGAAAAACATACTGCCCCCAGAACTCCAAAGTTGGGTAACAGTAGAAAAAACAATAGAAGTTAATCCTACCCTGATCCGCAGCGAAGAAATAGGCAAAGACCAGGTAGAAATCCAAATAGACCTGATCCGCTGGGAACAGCTAGCAATAGATCAGCGGAACCTCCTATTTTGGCACGAAGTCGCCAGAATCCAAAACGACACCATCCCCAGAGACGGTTGGGAAATGGCAGCCCTCGCCATTGGTTTAGGCGGCGCTGTCGGCGAACTTTGGGTGCAAGACGGCTTGCTGCTGTTACTGGCCCTATCCCTGTGCGGCGTCTCGGGCTGGAGACTTTTCCAAAAAAACAACGGAGAGAAAAGTTTAAAAGAAGCAGTAGAGGCCGACGAAAAAGCCCTCGCCCTGGCAACCCGCTTCGGCTACACTCTTCCAAACGCCTACAAAAGCCTCGGCAGCGCCTTAAAAACCTTAATCGAGCAAACCTCCAAAAAACAGCAGCGGGCTAAATACGAAGCTCGTCTCCAGGCCCTCAAACGCAACGCAGCCAAAGCCAAAGCCAAAGTCAAACCCATCACCCGCGAAACCTCCCAGTCAGAAAACGTCTACAATTCTTAACCTCATCCCCCGACGCTTGTTACGGGGGTTTTCCAGTTAACCGTTAACTGTTGACTTGTGTGTTAGCTGTTAACTGTTAACTGCGATGGCTATCCGGTGCAAGACAGGCACCAAAATGATTAACGACAAGATTAGTCGGCCTGAATCCACAAAAATCTTGATTCCGATGTCAAAGTTTGGCCGCGACTGCGTTCAAAAATCTTTGGACCAAAACTGGCACTGGTAGACTCAAGTCTATTTTTGCCTTTGATATCATTCTCGGGGGGCGAGTTGGCAGGCGTTTTTATAAAGTTTTTATAAAGCTAGCATAAGGAGGAGCTGCTAGGACAGAATAGGCTAAAGACATCAGCTTGAAATTTGAAACTAGGACTTCATGGTCAGTCACACCCCAGAGGCAGATTTTCGGGTAACGTACTCCGACGAGATTCCCTCAGTTCACATACCCGTGCGCTTGAGCGTACTTGAAGCCGTAAACTTCAAGACAACCTGCCAGCAACTCTTTTCGGGCAGCACCGTTCCCAGCAAGATTGTCCTAGACTTCAGTCAGACGACATTCATCGACAGTAGCGGGATCGGTGCGTTAGTCAGCAATCTGAAATTTGCCAAACAGCGTGGTAGCGACTTGGTGCTCCGAAGCCTCAAGCCGCAGGTGATGGCAGTATTTGCTCTCACCAGCCTAGATCAAGTGCTGACGATCGAGCAGCCCTCTGCAACCTCAACTCCGACAGAGACCAACCCCTCGGACAATCAGCTACCGATGACCCACCCCTCAGTGCAATCGTGGGTGAAGCGGCTGATAGACATTGTTGGGGCAATAGTCGGTTTGATGATTACAGGAATTTTGCTCGTACCCATAGCTGCAGCCATCACTATCAACGATCCAGGCCCGATATTTTTCGGTCAAACCCGCTGTGGCTGGATGGGCAGACAATTTCGGATTTGGAAATTTCGATCGATGTGTACCAACGCCGAAGCCATGAAAGCCCAAATCAAAAACCAGGCTTCTGGCGCATTTTTCAAAAATGACAACGACCCGCGGATTACCAAAGTCGGGCGCATCTTACGCAAAACCAGCCTCGACGAACTGCCGCAGTTTTGGAACGTGCTCAAAGGCGAAATGAGTCTAGTTGGCACTAGACCGCCTACCCCAGACGAAGTTGAGCGTTACGAAGTCCCTCAGTGGCAGCGTTTGGATGTCAAACCCGGGATGACAGGGGAATGGCAAGTCAACGGTCGCTCTCAAGTCCGCGATTTTGAAGATGTCATCCGTTTAGATTTAAAATACCAACAAAACTGGAGCCTGGTGTATGACCTCAAACTAATTGTCAAAACTATAACAGTCCTGTTTAACAAAAATAGTGGCGCTGTGTAGGAACCCTCAACAACCCACCGCTGAACTTTGAGGTGCTGTTGCCGACGGGGGGCGGGAACTCGAACTCGATACTTAGTCAAGCAGACGATCGCTAGCGATACCTACGTTAGCATTAAGTGTTAAAATTCACACGCCCAGAAAATGCCAAGCTAGTTGCCAGCTCTGCAATCAGAGCATTAATAATTAGCAATTGGCGAGTTCGAGGTCATACTCGAATGCTCCCAGCATGATTTTCGAGGACGAGAAGAACTCACCTGTGTTTAGAAAAGTAACGACTGCTAACACGGTCGAAGCTTAAATCACTTCCTCGCAAGCTGACTCGGGAATTTTCCCTATTTAAACGCCCTACCGAGGCGGCTTACAGTATCGGAAGTCTCTCATTTGCTGTGCGAGTAAATGGTGCGAAAGGAATGCTCACCTTGAGGCAAAACGGGCTTCTTCAACTCAAGCTTGACTTAACTAATATGTTGCCAAGACCTTGCCCTCCTTTTTCTCTCCCTCCGCCGCTGAGTACAGCGGTGGTGGGGGCCGACCAGGGGGAAGAAAGATGAAAGACAAGCAACCAAAGGCCGAGTGGCACCTGCAGGTTGAAACAGACCTGAATGCTTTAACATCCATTTTGGAATGGTTGGAGAATATCGTTTTGCCCATGATACCAGCGGATTTCTGGTGGCAGTGCCGACTGATAATCAACGAAGGCTTTACAAACGCTGTCCGCCACGCTCACCCGAACTTGCCCCCCACGACGCCCATAGACATTGAGGTAAAAGTGTTTGCCGATTACTTAGAAATTAGGATTTGGGACAGGGGTCAACCCTTCAACTTAGAAGCAAAGCTGCACTCGATCATGCAAGAGCAACGCGATCCTTTGGACCGAGAAGGAGAAAGGGGACTGGTGTTCATGTACAAGCTTACAGACGATCTTCGCTATATCCGTACCGAAGATCGCCGGAACTGCCTGGTAATGCGAAAAAACATTATCTGAGGGCGGGATACCCGCCCGGTAAGGGCGGCTTCTTTCGCCAGGAGTGGAAGATCCCCTCGCCCCCTATTGTCCTACCCGGAACCCAACCACATCCTCTGCAATTCTGCGGGTGCAGGCTCGATGCACGCGGCTGCTGGACTATTTGCTTCAAAATAAATAGTATGCGTATTCTAATTTATTCCTATAACTATTATCCAGAGCCGATCGGCATTGCCCCCCTGATGACAGAACTAGCGCAAGGCCTAGTCAAGCGCGGCCACCAAGTCCGAGTCGTCACAGGAATGCCCAACTATCCGCAGCGCCGGATTTATCCGCAATATGAGGGCAAATTTTACCTCACCGAAGAACACAAGGGCGTCACAATTCAGCGCAGCTATCTGCGCGTCAACGGCCCCCACCCCAGCCTGCTAGACCGACTTTTGCTAGACGGCAGTTTTGTCGTCTCCAGCGCCGTCCAAGCCTTCAGAGGCTGGCGTCCCGACGTGATTTTCTCGACCATGCCCCCTTTACCGATTTGCGTCCCAGTCGCCTTTTACGGCTGGATTCGCGCTTGTCCGATCGTCCTCAACGTTCAGGATATCGTCTCAGAAGCAGCCGTGCGCGTCGGCTTGGTCAAAAAAAACGGAGTGCTAGTTCGCATTGCTGACGCTTTGGAAAAATTGGCATACTGCACAGCCAGCCAAGTCAGCGTCATCGACAGCGGTTTTATCAAAAAATTGCACTCTCAGGGAGTACCGCCGGAAAAAATAGTTTGCGTGCCCAATTGGGTTGATGTCAATTTCATTCGTCCCTTACCCAAGGAAAGTAACTCATTTCGAGAAACTCACAAACTCAAGGGCAAATTTGTCGTTCTCTATGCAGGCAATATTGCCCTCACTCAAGGCTTGCAAACAGTTGTCCAAGCAGCCGCTCGTTTGAAGCACATACCGGAAATCGCTTTTGTAATAGTAGGGGAATCAACAGCACTCGCCCGCTTGCAACAAGATTGCGAAACTTACAAAGCTAATAATGTAATGTTGCTGCCATTTGAACCGCGAGAAAAATTGCCCGAATTGTTAGCTGCTGCTGATGTTAGTTTAGTCGTACAAAAGCGCCGCGTTACTAACTTCAATATGCCTTCAAAAATTCAAGTAATTCTCGCCAGCGGCCGGGCAATTTTGGCTTCGGTTCCCGAAACTGGTACGGCCCAGAAAGCAGTGCAGCAAAGCGGTGGCGGGGTGGTGGTTGCGCCGGAAGATCCGCAGGCTTTGGCTGAGGCTGTTGAGGATTTGTACTTGCACCCTGCTAAGGTGGATACGTTGGGCGAGCAAGGCAGAAATTATGCTGTAGAGAATTACGGATTTGAGGAAGCTTTGAATCATTATGAAGCCTTATTTGCGGCGGTGGCAGCGAATCATGCTGAGAAAATATTGGCGCCGCTGCCCAAATAAGATAACCGCTTGAAATCGTGCCTACTTAGAGTGCCAAAAGATGTTCCTAGCAGTACAGAAATAACGTTCGTTAACATAAATACAAAAAAAATGAAATACTGATGGTTGAGCGATTTAAGTCGCCAATAAAACGAGAACTGGAACTGTCCCCGCCGCCATCCAGAAATCCCTGACTACCCCGATAAAAAGTAAAATACAGATTACTGAAACAGACTTTTGACTTCCCGTTACAGCCATTTTGATTAATATTTTTAGAAAAGTTTTTAGGTTAAATTAAGAAAATAATCCTAAAAATTCCCAGAGAAGCTAGCAGCGGCTCAACGACAAAATAACCTTTGATAGCACTGACTAAAAATAGAAAAAATGAGAGAATTACCAAAAATAGCGAGTCCATTAGACTAATTGTTCAGCTAGGGAATGTTTTGAATATTCCAGCAGTTACCAGAAAAGATAACGTATCTCCCAAACAGCCGATCGCCCCCTTCACCCCTCCCCATCCCATAAGTAACCACACCCCTGTCCGCCCCACACCGCAGCCGATCGAAACAAAACGCTAAAATAGTAGCTCATACAATTTTGGAGTTAATATTTGACACTTGCACCCGCGCGCGAAAACGTCCTAGCTTGGCTCTGTGAGCGCGTTCCTGCTGCCCGAATCAAACATATTCTGGGAGTCGAACAGGTAGCAGGTGACTTGGCTCGCCATTACGGCCTCGATGAAGCAAAAGCCCGATCGGCCGGTTTGTTGCACGATTTGGCAAAATACTTCAAACCTCCACTGCTGCTGCAAATGGCCCAGAAGGAAGGTTTAGAGTTAGACTCAGTGTTGGAAGCACACCCGCATTTGCTGCACGCAGACGCCAGCGCGATCGTCGCCAGAGACGAATTCGGGGTGGTCGATCGAGAAATTTTGGACGCCATCGCCAATCACACCCTCGGCAGACCAAGCATGAGCCAGCTCAGTTGTACCGTATTTGTAGCAGATACCATAGAGCCGAGCCGCGGCAACACAGCCGAACTAGAAGCACTGCGCGAGGCAAGCTGGCAAAATCTTTATGCAGCGGTGTGGCAAACTAGCGATTATTCTCTTAAATATTTGCTAGAAACTCGCTGCTACATCCACCCCCGCACCGTACTTACGCGGAATTGGGCGCTGCAAAGGGCCCGCGAATCGCCGGAAAGAGGAAATTCGACAGAAAAGTCGATCGAACAAATCACAAGTTAAAAGTAAAATTTACCAGAAATCCTGTCCTTACTTTTGGCTTCAACCTAACTCCTATTTCCCGTCTCAAACTGCCAACAACCGATCGCGAAAACGCACCGATTCCCCCTTACCGTATCAATTAGGAAATTAAACACTTAATGTCAGATCTAACCCAACTCGAATACTCCAGGGCCCAGTCTACAGCAACGGACAGCACCTCCTCAGACGAAGCCCGTGGCCTGATCATGACCGTTGCCCAAGCAGCCGATGACCGCAAAGCAGTAGATATTGTATTGCTCCGCGTGTCAGAAGTATGCTTTTTGGCAGACTACTTTGCGATCATCACCGGATTTTCCAACGTGCAGGTACGAGCCATCTCCCAAGCGATAGCAGACCAAGTGGAAGAAGAGTGGCAACGCTTGCCACTGCGTACACAAGGCCTATCAGACGCTAGTTGGGTAGTCATGGACTACGGCGACGCAATCATTCACATATTGAAGCCTCAAGAGCGGGAGTTCTACAATTTAGAAGCGTTCTGGGGACACGCCGAACGCATTGACTTTTCCCCCACGCCGTGAGGATGGCTAATGTGAAAAACGTTTCTGCTTCTATTTGTCCCGTTCCGCAAGAACAGCGACCGATCAATGAATACCAAGAACTTAAAGAATCCTGGTTTTTTAGCTGGGTAACACTCAATTGGCCCGGATACCTGGCAAAACTAGCTTGGGTTTGGGCTTGGAGTTGCTTGGTATCGGTGCCGATAGCTGCTTCTAGCTTTGCTCCTGTCAAGTATCCAGCTCAGTTTGTCCTGTGCGGTGCCGCAGGTGCCGGTTTTATTCTAGGATTAGCTTTGCTGCGGCTTTACTTGGGTTGGTTCTACGTGCGATCGCGCCTTTCAAATCCCACGGTCGTCTACGAAGAGTCTGGCTGGTACGATTGTCAATCTTGGCCTAAAACTCCCGAAGTTTTGCTTCAAGACCAGTTGATTGTCAACTACCAATTAGAACCAATTCTCAGGCGTCTGCGGCAGACATTTTATGGTTTGACAGTATTGCTGGTTGCCGGGGGACTAATTTGGAGTTGTTTGTAATCGGGAATAGAAGGGAGTTTTGAGTTTTGAGATAGTCGCGCACAGCCAACAACACACACGGGGTGCATGAGTCAGAAATGATCGCCAAAAGATTAATTTCACAACTCGCAACTCATAACTTCCTGAACCCCAATCTAAAATCTAAAATCTAAAATGTAAAATTGATATGACAAGGGGAAAACGAACCCAAGCTCCCGAACTGGAAGTCACATTGCTGCGCGAAGGTATTGTGGAATCGAGGCACCGCGCCCAGGCCGCTGTCTGCGACAACCGCGGGCGCGTTCTGTCTGTTGCTGGTAACTCGGAAACGGCCTCATTTGTCCGTTCTTCACTCAAGCCTTTTCAAGCTTTGGCTGTGACGGGGACTGGCACTTTAGAACGCTACGAATTGACCGATCGAGATTTAGCGATTATTTGCAGTTCCCATCAAGGTACGATCGAGCAATCGCGCCAGGTATTTAACGTACTGTGGCGCTGCGACATTGACCCCTCTAAACTTCAATGCCCCATTCCCGAAGGCAAAAAGAGCGCCCTGCAATACAACTGCTCTGGGAAACACGCCGGCATGCTGGCTGTCTGCCAGCAACTGCACTGGCCTCTGGAAAATTATTTACGCCGCAAACATCCTGTCCAGCAGCTTATTTTGGGCAAAGTGGCTGACTTGCTGGCAATGCCTGCCGAAGAGTTTATCAGCGCTCGTGACGACTGCGGCGCTCCTACCTATCTGTTGCAGTTGGGGCAAATGGCGTCTTTGTACGCTAAGTTGGCTTCCGGCGACAATGTGGAGATGGAGCGGATTGTCCGCGCTATGACTCATCACCCGATGATGGTTGCCGGTGAGGGCAAATTTGACACGGAACTGATGCGCTTGACTCAAGGGGAATTGGTGAGCAAGTCCGGCGCCGAAGGGGTGCAGTGCATTGGCCGCGTTGGCGAAGGCATGGGCTTGGCAATTAAGGTGACGGATGGAGGAAAGCGTGCTCAATTTGCTGTGGCGATTCACTTGCTCAAGCAGTTGGGGTGGATTACTCCGACGATCGCCGAAACTCTGGCGGAGACTTACCTCACTCTCAGTGAATTCAAGCGCTTGGAGGTAATCGGGGAAGTTTCGATGCTTTAGGGCGATCGAGACTCGCTCGCCGATTTCAGCAACCCCTCCCACAATCTAAAAAGTTTTTTTGATTTAGGGGTTGCAATTTTCAGAAAGATATGGTTATATTAGTAGAGAGACAAAAAGCGACGCG
>NZ_JAUBUG010000057.1:0-5500 GCF_036705345.1 Microcoleus sp. B3-D2 | reverse complement strand
GGATAGAGCAGCCTGGTAGCTCGTCGGGCTCATAACCCGAAGGTCAGTGGTTCAAATCCACTTCCCGCCACCAAATTCAAGCGAACCCTGTAATCGTTAAGGTTTCAGGGTTTTGTTTTTGGAAACCACTAGAGAGAGACAAAGCGACGCGGGATAGAGCAGCCTGGTAGCTCGTCGGGCTCATAACCCGAAGGTCAGTGGTTCAAATCCACTTCCCGCCACCAAATTAAACAAGACACGCCCCGGCCACCTAAAAGTTGCTGGGGTTTGTTTTATGCCGTCTGTTGTATGCCGTCGGCGATCGCATCTTCGACAGATTGATAGCGTTTCCGGTTGCACGAGCGACATGATATAGAGGACAAGGCACTGCCGTCTAGAAAGCTGTGGGTAATATTAATTCCGATGCTGCCAGATTTGATTTGACATCCACCCCGACCTGAAGGTACGGGGATTCCCAAACCTCACGATTTGAATTTCTGCTTCTTCGCAACTGCCTCCACCCTAAAAGAGATTTGGTCTTATGTTCGCTCCACAGACTAACCCCGCAAGCCCTGCGGTTTTTACGTGTCGAATACCAAACGGAATTCTTCTTCGTTTTGATTCTAGGGATGTTTGCCATTGCCCTATCCTCTTTTCCCGGTCTACCGATTTTGCGAAAGCCGCCAGCACCTCGGGCTGAACTTCGCTCGTATAGGCTGTTTGATCCATCGTCTCGGGTGGGTCGTTGACCAATTATATTGTAATATAAAGCCGTCCTAAAAGGACGAGGTTTATACCCAATTTTCTGATGAAAGCAGTTTATTTTAGGTGGCAATAAAAATGAGGACACAGCAGTGCTGTGCCCCTGCTGTATATTTGTATTTTTCTAATTGGGACAAAATAAGACCCACCCTCAACCTAAACACTCAACCCTATACTTTCCGACGACCGTTTGTGCAAGCTTTATTTGTCAAAAAATTGCAATCGGATATCCATATTTTTTAACTCAGGATTTTAAATTGCTAAATCGGCTGAGCTTGAATCCAATCAAAAATCAGGTTTAACTGTTCCAGTGTTACTAACCCGTACTGCCACAGAACCATCGGCAGTTCGCTGGCATCTTGTTCACCGTGTCGGAGAGCAACGGCGATCGCAGAATTCGATATCGCCAACTCCCCCCGCAAATAATCGATCAGTTGAGCCTTTCCCATCACCTTCACCGCCAGTTTTATGCGCTATTGTAAAGATATGTAGCTAATCGGTCTGTATCGGAAGTTTAATTGGTCTAATTTTAGGTTCACAATAGAGAACCTGGTGTGATGGAAACCGCACAAAACTTGTGATAAAACTCAGATAAAAAAGCGATCGCAGTCACAATAACTCCGAGAATTAAAAAGTGGGTTCCGCGATCGCTTGCTTCAAATGAATTAATTTAAAATTGCTAAAGTCCTAGCTGAAGCTGAACTCCCGCTTCTGTACCGCTGTCGGTTTGTTTAGGAGGTAAAGGATTTGCTTGACGCTGGGCGTCCGAAGGAGTAGTAATAAATTCCAAGGGGCCATCGATTTTGAGGCGAAATGTGTCGCCCAAGCTGCTTTCCCTTCTAGCAGAATTAGCCGCCGTTTCTGGTTCACCAATCAAGTTTTGGTAGTCCGAGTCTAAGGTTCTGTCCTCCACAGCCCTCAACGAATCCCCAGATAAAGTCGTTTCCGAATATTGGGGCGCTGGTTGCAGTCTTTGTTGGGCGAGAACCGCCGGGGTCAAACCGATAAAAATTGAGCTCAGTCCGAGAGCAGTGCCAAGAGTAGCAATAACTGCGTTCATCATCCATGCCTCCGCTAGTTGCATCCTACTATGCGCTTATTGTACCGAGCCAGAATTAAGTTGCACTCTATCAAAAGTAGCTGCTTGTGGAGATATCAATTGCAGTTGCTGTGAAAACTTATAATTTTCGATCGCGCTATCGGAAAAATAGAACTGACCCCGCAAACCGGTTGAAACCCCAGAATACGTCATTTCAGGAATGAGTCAACCAAAAACTCGATTTGTTTGATTAGGGCGCGTCAGGAGTGGAAAAATAGTTAGTGGTGGATGCACGGGTGGCTATTCACCAATTGGTTTTTTCACGACAATAGTTAGTTACAGCCCGCCAAAAGGCTAAAAAAACCCGGTTTCTGAAACCGGTTAAAAAAAAGAATGCAACAGCCTGCAACTTCTAAACCCTTACAGACTCAGTTTTTCCCAATTATTCAATTCTTTAATCTCAAAATCTATAATAGTATGAGTGTGTAGAGTGCATTCAGGATTGATACTGCATTCATCTCGATCGCCAATGTTCCCAAAGCTCGCGATCGCGCTAAGATGGCGGTGGCAGTCGTTAAAAATTCCGTTGCCAGCGGCAGATTCCGAGTTATTAACAGCACTTTGCCTACTAAAACCATCTCAACTTCAAAACCTGCGCTCATCAAGTTGTACTTGACCGGAATGTTGTGGGTTAATAATAGTTCTGCTTTACCATGCCAATCAAATATCTGACCGACCCGATTTTAAAAATGTCGGGCAAAGTGCCAATTCGCATCGTCCTTGTTGTGCCTTTTGCCCTCCAGACTTTCGCTGCGGTAGGGTTGACGGGGTGGCTGTCGCTGCGGAACGGGCGCACAGCCGTCAACCATGTTGCCGCACAACTGCGGACAGAAGTCACATCGCGTATCCAGCAACATATTAATAGTTATATTGAAACGCCACACCAAATCAATCAGCTCAATCTTGATGCCATCCGTCTCGGCATTGTGAACGAGCAGGATAGTGATAGTTTGCAACGCTACTTCTACAAACAAATCAAAATTTTTGATAAAATTAGCTACATTCAATTCGCATCCGAAGAAAAAGATTTTATTGGAGTTGAACGCCTCGACGACGGCAAGTTGCAAGTTCAAATTTCTAATCAATCTACTGGCTATAACTTTCAAAGCTACGCGCCGTCAGAGTTCGGGGAACCAACCAAGCTATTAAAAACTACTCTCAACTACGACCCCCGCGTCCGACCTTGGTATATAGCTCCGGTGCAGGCAGGGAAACCGACTTGGAGTAAAATTTATACTTATTTTGACGCTCCCAAACTAGCGATTACGGCTGCTCAACCAGTTTATGGCGAGGATGGTAAACTGATTGGCATCCTGGGTGCTGACTTGGCACTTTCCAAGCTCAATCAATTCTTGGAAACTCTAAAAATTGGCAAATCAGGACAGACTTTTATTGTAGAAAGGTCTGGGCAATTGGTGGCAAATTCTACTCGGGAACCGCCATTTATTGTTAGCAATGGTGTTGCGAAACGGATTGTGGCAGCGAGCAGCAAGAATGTTCTAATTCGATCGACCGCCCGCTATTTGACAGAACGCTTCGGGGATTTGCACAAAATTGACAGATCTCGCCAGTTAGATTTTACGATCGACGGTCAACGGCAATTTCTACAGGTGACGCCGCTTTTAGACAGCAGGGGCCTCGACTGGTTGATTGTGGTGACGGTTCCTGAAGCCGATTTTATGGAAAGGATTCATGCCAACACTCGGTATACTGTGGTGATGTGTCTGGGTGCTTTGGTGCTGGCAACGGCGATTGGCGCCCTGACTTCTAGGTGGATTGTTGTACCGATTCGGCGTCTGAGCAAGGCTGCGGAGGCTTTGTCCCGGGGAGAATGGGACGGGATGGCGGTAGATCCCGGCTTGATGGCATCTGTAGAGCGGGAGGATGAGGTGGGTGTCCTGGCTCGCTCTTTTAATATGATGGCCGGTCAATTGGAAGAGGCATTTACTACTCTCGAAGATCGGGTAGAATCTGCGATCGCCGACAAAAATCAATTAATTATTTCTCTGAAAAACTCGCAGCAAAAACTGGCTCTCCATCTTCACCAAACTCCTTTGGGAGCGATTGAATGGGATCTAAACTTTGAAGTAGCGGAATGGAATTTATCAGCGGAAAGAATTTTTGGATACAACCGCTTGGAAGCTATAGGACGCCACGGAGTCGATCTCATAGTTCCTGAAAGTGCTAAGGAGTATGTCAGGCAACTATCTATAACTTTGCTCACTAATCAAGGAGGAGTTACCAGCCTTAACGAGAACCTCAGAAAAGACGGCAAAATTATTCTTTGCGAGTGGTACAATACGACTTTAGTTGATCCGGACGGCAGCATCATTGGGGTGGCATCGCTGATTCAGGATGTGACTGAATTTCACAGTGCTATGGAGAAGTTGCGCGCCAGCGAGGAGCGGTTTCGCCAGTTGGCAGAAAATATTCATGAGGTATTTTGGATTAGAGAACCTAATCAAAAGCAGCTAGTTTATGTGAGCCCTGCTTGCGAAAAAATATGGAATTTGAGCTGTCAGAGTTTGCAGTCAGAACCGGAGGCTTTTTGGGATGCTATTCACCCGGAGGATCTCGATCGCGTCAAGGCTGCTTTTGAGAAACAGGTGCGGGGCGATTATGATGAGGAGTATCGGGTAGTGCGATCAGACTGTTCAGTTTGCTGGGTGCGCGATCGGGCTTTTCCAGTCCGCAGCCAAACCGGAGAAATTTACCGCATCGTCGGTATTGCCGAAGATATTACCCAGCGCAAATTAGCAGAAGAATTCCAAAAAGTCGCTCAAACCGCTCAAGCAGCAAACCAAGCCAAAAGCGCCTTTTTAGCTAATATGAGCCACGAATTGCGAACTCCCCTCAACGCGATTATTGGTTACAGCGATATGCTCAAAGAAGACGCCGAGGATTTAGGCTGCGAAGATTTTATCCCCGACTTGCAAAAAATTCAAACAGCGGGCAAACACTTGCTATCTTTAATTAGCGACATTCTAGATATTTCTAAGATTGAAGCGGGTCGGATGGAACTTTACTTAGAAACTTTCAACCCGGTTAATTTAATTGACGAGGTAGTTTCTACTGTCAAACCCTTGGTAGATAAAAACTTTAATAAGTTTGAAGTTGATTGTGGTAGCGACTTGGGAATGATGTATGCTGACATTACCAAAACTCGTCAAATATTGCTCAACCTGCTGAGCAATGCAGCCAAATTTACGGAAGGTGGCACTATTACCCTCTGTATTGAAAGAGTTAAACATGACAGCTTAACCACTCAAGAAATAGCAGAACCTTCCGACTCAATAATTTTTCGCGTAGCTGATACGGGGATTGGGATTCCCCCCCAACAATTGCAGCATTTATTTCAAGCTTTTATGCAGGGCGACGCCTCAACTACGCGCAAGTACGGAGGCACCGGTTTGGGATTGACTATTAGCCGTCACTTTTGCGTGATGATGGGTGGCGATATACACGTTGAAAGCGAGGTAGGTTGCGGTTCGGTTTTTACTGTGTGCTTGCCGGCCCGCGTTGAATTATTGGTAAGCAATTAGTCTTCCTATCCGGGACGCACTTGTTACACAAAAAACCAGGTTCATTGACCGAAGAACGAGACGCAAGCCCCTGGCTTTAGACACGGGGATAAGTCGGCAGCGGTTTCAACCGCCTTCA
>NZ_JAUBUG010000056.1:0-48525 GCF_036705345.1 Microcoleus sp. B3-D2 | reverse complement strand
TGCACTTTATTCTCGCTCGCGCGCTCGAAACCTTTCGCGACGCAATATGCACTCGATTATTCAGCAAGCCCTAATTAATTCCGATCGCGCTTTTTCCGTATTGCTACCAAGGGCTAAAGGTAGATTATCGCGCAGGGTTTCTTGGAGAAAATCGCTTGGTGTTAATTCTGGAATTTCTGTGAAAATATTAGAGCGCTCGGAAATCGTTAAATTAAAGTCTTTAGTGACTCGATTTAAAGTAAAATCACTGTATGACATTAGTTATCAATCTCTCTAGTTGAGTTTTATTGTAGTTCGGGAGGATTCGTTAGGGAAGCTTGCCGTAGGCATCGCACTTCTTCCGGTTCCTGCAAAATATGATGAACTGGTTGACTTTGGAAAGTGGGTCAACAGAGTGGCACAATATCCGTCACTAATGTTGACCCCTTACCCCCTAGTTAAACAACGATAAAGCCTTCAGTTATTCGTCACCCTCAAGAAATTGTCGAGCCACCCGTCCCCAATCAACACGAGCATCCTGTGCCTTATTGCGTCGAGGACCATGAGGTTGCTCATCCTCGTACCGCGCCCAAGCCATCAGTAATAATTTCAAACCTTCTAGAGAATTTGTTAGGCGAGATCGAAGTGTTTCAGGATCTACGCCTTCTACTTCCTCTTCTAAAATTTCAACAAGGTTTTTGTAGGCAGGATGGATTGTGTTTAAAGTTATAATAATTGTACCCGGTTTAGGATCGACAGAAAAGAAAGCAGATTTGTCTCCTAAAGATGCGTTAGCAAAAACATACTTTAATCCATCGGAAACCGTTTTAGCCGCCAGCTCTTCAGCGGTAATTTGCATAACACCTTTATCTATTAAGGTGGTTTCAATGATTTCCTTTCGCTCCTCCAAAGCGAGTGATTCATTTTCGTCACTTTGCCCGTAGTGTCCTTCCTTCTTGCGCTCCTCTGTCACCTCAGTGGCAACTTTCTCAGCAGAGGAAACATTGTGCCGTTTCGGGGTACTTCGAGAGCCTTTGGTTTGTGCTTCCAGCCAGTTACGCATAATTTTCAGTTGAGTATTAATCTTGTGAGCAATTTCTATTAATGGCCCTCTAGGGTCTTCATCTTGGGTTAGTTCTTCTTTGAGCTGACTGATTGTTTTTCCATCTTTTAGCATAGATTCGATATCTAGGTTCGCCATTTCTGAAAAGTTACGGGCTGATTGCTTATTGTTAGTAACCCCAAACAAGTCGTCCAGTGCCGGGGGAAATTCTATCTCGACCCCCCACCATCGCTCTGTAGGTTTCTTCTGTGACCAAGACTGGTCTAGTTCCAATTCACGCCTTGCACGAACCACTGAAACGCCAACATTTTTTTTAGCGTGCTGTCCATGAGGAAGGCTGCCTGGGTTATTACCAGGACGTGCTTCTTCCTTAGCATAAGAAAAGCGAATTTTTCCCTCATGTTTCTGGCCACGAAAGTCAATGAAAAAGGGGTATTCATAGCTATATTCTCCATCCCAGGCTTGAAACATTGGCTTTTTATCGAAGGGAGGAGGGCAAGAAGTCTCTGCCATGAGATAACCAGGATCGTTCGGCTGTGCAAATTTTTCTACCATGATTGTGGTAGGTTCATTAATATCAAAAGTTGCCATACGAATGACTACTTCTTCAGTATCTAAAAATATTCGATACATTCGTCCAATCACGAACTCTGAATTTTCGATGATTGTCTTACCAGTCTTCCACATACAGCGATCGATATCTGACCAGACAACTAATGTTCCCGTCTGTCCAAAACCTGTTGTGACTTTTTCCCAAATCTCAGGAATCTTGCGTTTCTTAGGTTCAGGAACTTCAGTAAGATTTTTATTTTTTATTTCATTCAAATCTAGGTAAGTGTAAATTGCATTTTCTACACCACTCTGCCAAGTCCAAACCTCCACCCGCTGACACTGGGAAAGAGAAGAGCATGGCAACCCCATACCAAACCGCCCTATTCCTGTATGTTTGTCTTCTGCTAGATAAGTTCCGTTGCCGAACTGTAAAGCCATTCGTAAGACAGTATTATCCATTCCACTGCCATTATCTAAAACAGCGATTTGATGAATGCGAGAACGACGGCGCTGTTCTAGCTGAGTTTCTTTCTCAGCACAGAGAAGTTCTACCTCAGTAGCTCCCGCTTGAATGGAATTATCTATGAGTTCGGCTAGTGCATAGGCAGCGTTTTTATAACCGTTGTCACGCATTGCCTGAACAACTAAATGTACCGGAACGATATCATGTTGTTTCGTCATTTTAATCTCCAAATGTCTTCCCAATTGTTAAAAGCATCGGCAACACTGCCAAAGCCCGGTAAGTCTGTGTCTACTACAGTAACAATCTCAGCTTGCTCATTGCCACCTGCTTTAAGTCCGCGAATAGCACGTCCCACCATCTGGCTGTATAAAACAAGCGACTTGGTGGGACGAGCAATCACGGCGGCACTGGTTCGCGGGGCATCAAATCCTGTTGTAAGAACGCCATAATTACAGATAATTTTAGTTGGGGGATTTTCATCTTTAAACCTGGCAATGATTCGCTCTCTTTCTGAAGCAGGAGTTTTGGCAGTTACAGCGGATGCTTGCCAATTTCTAGCTTTCAGCACAGCGGCTAGAAGTTTTGAGTGTTCTACAGATATGGCAAACACCAAAATACGCTTGTGATTCTTAGCTAAATCTTCAATTTCCAAAATAATGCGGAGATTGCGCTGTTCGTTTTCAGCTAGCCGAGTCAGGATATTTTTTGGTAACTCTAACTCTTCTTCAATACGCTTCAAGTCGTTATTAGATAAATTCAATCCACTCTGGTGTAGCAAAGGTCGGTATTTTACTCGTGCCAAGTATTGCTCTGACACTAGGTAATCTACTGGATTATCGTAGCCAGAAACCTCCAAAGTAACCTTGCGCTGTGCAAAGAATTCCGCTAATTCTTTGTCCGCACTAATGTCGGCCCAAGTGCGGCCTGGTGTAGCTGTTAACCCAAGCAGTGCTGTGTGTTCGTATGGTAAAACGAGAGAATCGAGGACTAGCTTGTAAGTTTCTGCAATTGCTTGATGGGCTTCATCAATAATGACAAGAGAGGAACGATAACCTAATTTGTTAATGAATTGGATGCTACGTTTAGCACGACTGTAAAGCTTGGAAAGGCCTGCAACTACTATGCCATCCCGCACCTGATGGAGATCGAGTTCGTGGTTTCCCCAGAAACGATAGATGGATAAATCTCGATCGCCTAAATATCTCCAGGCGCGTTGAAACTCGGCGGCGGCTTGTTCGCAAAGTTCTTCACTGTATGCCAACCATACGACTAAAGTAGGCTCTTGCGCTCGCAGGCGATCGGCGATAATGTGCATTGCCGTGCGTGTTTTTCCCGATCCGGTGGGCATATGAAGCAGAACACGCCGAGGTTCTTTTTGGAGGTACTGTTTGACTTTGGCTGCTGCACTACGCTGATGAACAAACAAAGCGTATTGAGGCTTAGCCAAATCCGATGAGGGTGTTTCTTCAGATTCCTCAGTTGATGGTACAACCAATTCAAAAAAGTCGAAAAGCGCACGTTCGCGTTCCGATCCGCGACGTATTTTGACTTCTTTTAGCGCTTGAAAGACATCTTCATTGTCTGAAGCTGACAAAATTGTAGCGAGAATTTCCGCTTGTTTGGGTCGTAATAATTCAAATAGGATAGTGCGAGTGTCTTTTGATAAAAGCAAGCTTTCACGAGAATAAATACTCACCAAAACTTCACGCAGATTAGTGGGAGTTGCTAGGCGACTATCTAGAAGCTTCACTAAACGGAAAGCTGAACTACCCAATAGAGTTTGTAGGGTTTCTTCATCTGCTCGTGACAGTAGATCGTCAAAATTCAAAGGACGCACCCCTCGTATATAATCGTCATAGCTAACAAGCTAAGCAGGACAGCTCATCATCTTCGCTGTCAAGTAAGTTCTCTAGTGCTACTTTGCAGAAACCCCCAATTCAGCAGTTCTGAGTTGCCTGTCAAATCTGGGTTTCTTCACAGTTGAGGCAATTCAGCAGGGTGTGAATTAATGGCAGATAGGCTTGAGCGCGGTTTTATTTTATTGTGAGGAGTTGTCAATAACACCAATATTTATCTTATCATAATTAGGGTAAGCTTCTCCAGCTCACTTCACAAAACTTTGATTTTTACCGCAGATGGTGGCAGATATACGCAGATGGACGCAGATGAAGAGAGATCATTTGATGAGTTCTTCGAGGGATGGGAACAGCAATTTTTCTGCGCTCACTTTTTCGCAATCACAAGGCTGTTGACTTGCGGATATTGCTGATACTTTTCCCAGCAGCAATTGGATGCTTTCTATTAGCAGCGGTAGAGTTAATAAAATTATTGATGCTGATACCAGCAAGCTAATCAAGCCGTCAGCCCAATTCCAGTGTAGCCACGCCACGGCGATCGCAGCTAAAATTACTCCAACCGACGAAAAAATGTCGGCGACTGCGTGCAGAAAGGCGCTTTTGAGATTCAAGTCGCCGTGACAGCAGGAATGCAAGCAACAAGCATTAATCGAGTTGATGCTTAAACCGACTATGGCGGTAATTAACATCGGGAGCCCTTCTACTTCGGGAGTTGGGGACTGCAAACGGGCGATCGACTCTGCCGCTATCCACAGGGCGATCGCTACTAAACTGATACTATTAATTAAAGCAGCAATGATTTCTCCTCGTTCAGGGATTGGCGATTGTGCGATCGTACAATCTACGGATTTACTTTTGCGTTTGACTGAGGAGTACCAAGTGGCTGTCAAAGTTATTGCTAAAGCTGCTACATCTGAAAAAACGTGACCCGCATCTGCTAATAGGGACAAACTATGAGAATTAAGTGCGGCGATTAACTCTGCTATAAAAAAGCTGCTAAGCAGTACCAATGCTGTTTGTAAAAGTCGCACTTTGCCAATTCTGGGATTTATATTCTCGCATTGTGCGATATCCTTGGCGTTTTCAGAGTCAAAATTGTCCCTAACTAGAAATGTCATGCAGCAGTCCTTAAGGTTAAACTCGATTTTAAATTAAACATTAAATTAACTATCAATGACCGATTATATACCAAATCCGAACCAAGATCCGGAAAATTCGATCGCAAATTCCCCAAATTGTCAAATAAACGATCGTCCAATTAGCGACAATCACGCAAATACTTTGACAGGCGAATCTTTAGTCGATTTGCGCCGCTACGATCAATCAAAGTTCGATCGAGGAAAGCCTAGTTGGGTAATTTTGCTTTGGTGGTTCGTCCAGGCGATCGCATTTCCTCTCACTCCACACCCTTTTAACGGCATCAGAAGCGGCTTGCTGCGGTTATTTGGAGCGAAAATAGGTCGGGGTGCGATCATTCGCCCCACGGCTCGTTTTACCTATCCTTGGAAAATTGCAATCGGCGATTACAGTTGGATCGGAGATGATGTTGTATTGTACAGTCTCGATCGAATTGCGATCGGCAAACACTGCGTCATTTCTCAAAAAAGCTACCTCTGCACCGGCACTCATGACCCTCAAGACCCTGCCTTTCGCTTAATCACAGCACCTGTAATCATTAATAACGGCGTTTGGATTGCCGCCGACTGCTTCATTGGCCCTGGTGTAGAAATCGGTGCTAACGCTTTAATCGGAGCTCGCAGCAGCGTCTTTAAAAATATGCCTGCAGGCTTTATTTGCACAGGAACACCTTGTCGTCCCCGCTGTCAGCGAGAAATTAACCAAAGTTCGTAAGAGATATTACACCGGGAAACTAAGCAGCTTTACAAGCTTGCTGCCGAATAGGAATTTCAATGACGAATTCTATTCCCTTTCCTAATCCCGGCTGGCAGTATAATCGGCCCCCATGCTTTTCAACGATAATTTGGTAACTGATAGATAACCCCAACCCTGTTCCTTTACCGATCGGTTTGGTGGTAAAAAAAGGGTCAAATATTTTCGGTTGTAAAGTTTCAACAACTCCTCGACCGTTGTCACTAATATGAATAGCCACCCAATTGTCGTCAATTACTTTTGTAGAAATTTGAATGCGGTTCGGGTGTTGTTTGATTTCTGCAAAGGAACGGTGCTGATTAGATTCATCTAAAGCATCAATGGCATTGGAAATAATATTCATGAACACTTGATTTAATTGTCCGGCATGGCATTCTACTGGGGGAAGCTGACTGTACTTTTTTATTATTTCAATCTCAGGATGCTCGGGTTTTGCTTTTAAACGATGATGCAGGATGGTGAGTGTACTATCAATTCCTTCGTGAATATTTACAGCTTTCACCTCTGCCTCATCTAGGCGAGAAAAGATTCGCATAGACTTGACAATCTCCTGGATGCGCTGCGTTCCTAAGTTGATTGAGTTAAGAACTTTTATAAAATCTTCCTCCACAAATTCCAGTTCTATTTCATCCATTGCTGCTTGAATCCGAGGGGTGGGATTTACATAATCTTCTTGATAGAGGTGTATAATTTTTAGTAAGTTATGAGCGTACTCTTGGGCATAACCCAGATTGCCAGAGATGAAATTTATAGGGTTGTTTATTTCATGAGCAATCCCAGCCGCCATTTGCCCTAACCCGGACATTTTCTCGCTTTGAATTAACTTAAGTTGCATTTGTTGTAAATCATCATAGGCGTGGCTGACTTCTCTAACTTTTTGCTCCAATAAGGTATTTTTCTCCTCTAATTTCTCTGCGAGAACATGAAGCTTTAAATGCAGCTTGACGCGAGCTAATACTTCCTCTTGTTGGAAGGGTTTGGTAATATAATCTACAGCCCCAAGCTTAAACCCCTCAACTTTATTAGCCGTATCCGAGAGCGCAGTCATAAATATAATGGGAATGTGTTTAGTTTCTGGGTTAGCCTGTAATCGACGACAGGTTTCAAATCCATCAATTTCTGGCATCATGACATCTAGCAAGATTAGATCGGGGAGAGCATATTTGACTCGCTCTAGTGCCATTTTGCCAGATTTGGCAACCCGAACTTCAAATCCTTCTTGGCTTAAGGCATCAGATAATACACCTAAGTTAGCTGAATTGTCATCAACTATAAGAATCGTACCATTTGGTTGAATTTCTAAATTCATAAACCTTACTTGTAGGACTGAATAAACGTTAAAATCTCTTCGTCTTGAAAGTCCTTTGCCATCTGATTTAATCTGTTAGCAAAAGGAATGTATTTGGGATCTATTTCTTCCAGTAATACCGCCTGCTTAACTATTTCTAGGAAATTTCCTTTCATAGCCAGCTCATATAGAATTTCCATTTCTGTAGCAGGCGGGGCAATTAGCTCGTTGGTGTCTGGGGCGATCGCCAGTGGAGCTTCATTGGCTTCGTAAATCCATTCCAAATCAAGATACTGTTGCAATTTTTGCAGGAGCTCTGTTGCCTGAATAGGTTTGGGAATAAAAGTGTTGCCTCCTGCTTCTAAACTTCTGTATTGATCGGTTTCAAATACGCTGGCAGAAGAGACAATAATAACGGTGTCTTTGAAATTTTCCGATTCTCGAACCCGCTTAATCACCTCGAAGCCATCTAGTTCTGGCATTAATAGGTCGGTAACAATTAAATCTGGCTGCACCTCTATAATTTTTTCCCAGCCTTCAAGCCCATCGTTCGCTTCAAACACCTCAAAGCCGATCGGACTGAGCAAATTGTTAATTACCGAACGGTTAGCCCATTTGTCATCAATAACCACAATCTTAGGTTGGCGGTCTTTGATGCCGATAATCTGCCCGTGATGGTCGATTTGAGACGTTTTCACCCATTCATCGGCTTGAGGCAGACTAACATCAAACCAGAAAATACTGCCAACATTCATCTCACTTTGAACCTGAATGGTACTGCCCATTAGTTCTACAATCCTTTGGCTAATTGCCAATCCTAGCCCGGTGCCCTCAGTCTGCCGTTTGCGATCTCCAACCTGCTCGAAGGGCTGAAAGATAGCTTGGAGTTGCTCTTGGGCAATGCCGGTACCTGTATCGCGTACTTCAAAGCGAATTTTTCCTTCTGTTGCAAAACTGACTATAAAAGTAACACTGCCCTGATCCGTAAATTTAATAGCGTTGCTCAAAAGATTAAATAACACTTGTCGCAAGCGTTTTTCATCCGCACGAATACCGATCGGGAGTTCGGTGCTTGATGGAAAATGAAACTGAATTCCCTTAAGTTCCGCTCGGATGCGACACATTTCTGCTACACCTTGCAGGAACGCCGGGAAATGAAAATCCGTGGGCATTAGTTCCACTTTCTGTGCTTCAATCTTCGACAAATCGAGAATATCATTGATTAAGGTCAGTAAATGGGAACCGCACTGATAAATGACATCAATGCGCGATCGCTCTTCTTGATTCAAGACTTTGGAACGCTGAAGAATCTGCGCGTAGCCCATAATGCCATTCAGCGGAGTCCGCAATTCATGGCTCATGTTGGCAAGAAATTCACTTTTAGCCCGACTAGCTGCTTCTGCGGCTTCCTTGGCTTTTGCCATTACGAATTCTGCTTGTTTGCGATCGTGGATATCGATGCAAGTGCCAACCCACTCCCGGATGCTGCCATCTTCATTCAGAATTGGCACCGCTCTAGCTTGGAAATAACGATAGTTTCCATCCGCTCCGCGCATTCGATATTCCATCTCAAACAGGCTTCTCGTTTGCACTGCTTCCATCCACACCTGAACTGTTGGTTCGCGATCGTCCGAGTGGATTGTATCTAACCAGCCAAAACCAACCACCTCAGCTTCGGTTTGTCCGGTATAAGCTCTCATACTCGGTGTATCCTGGCATCTTCCTTCAGCATCCGTTGTCCAGACTATTTGGGAAATGGCAAGGATTAGCGAACGATAGCGTTCTTCGCTTTGTTTTATAGTATCTTCGGCTTGTTTGCGATCGTGGATATCGCTGCAAGTGCCAACCCACTCCCGGACGCTGCCATCTTCATTCACAATGGGTACGCCTCTAACTTGAAAATAACGATAGTTTCCATCCGCAGAGCGGATTCGATATTCTATGTCATACAGGCTTCTCGTTTGCACTGCTTCTATCCACACCTGATTCGTTCGTTCGCGATCGTCCGGGTGAATTGCATCTAACCAGCCCAAACCAACTACCTCAGCTTCGGTTTGTCCGGTGTAAGCTCTCCAACTCGGTAGATCCGGGCATCTTCCTTCAGCATCCGCTGTCCAGGCAATTTGGGATGTGGCAACTATTAGCGATCGATAGCGTTCTTCGCTTTGTTTGATAGCATCTTCGGCTTGTTTGCGATCGTGGATATCAGTGCAAGTACCAACCCACTCCCGGATGCTGCCATCTTCATTCAGAATTGGCACCCCTCTACCTTGGAAATAGCGATAGTTTCCATCCGCCCCTCGGATTCGATATTCTATGTCATACAGGGTTTTCGTTTGCACTGCTTCCATCCACACCTGATTCGTTCGTTCGCGATCGTCCGGGTGAATTGTATCTAACCAGCCCAAACCAAGCACCTCAGCTACGGTTTGTCCGGTGTAAGCTCTCATAGTTGGTAGATCGGGGCATTGCCCTTCAGCATCCGCTGTCCAGACAATTTGGGATGTGGCAACTATTAGCGATCGATAGCGTTCTTCACTTTGTTTGATAGCATCTTCGGCTTGTTTGCGATCGTGGATATCAGTGCAAGTACCAACCCACTCCCGGATGCTGCCATCTTCATTCAGAATTGGCACCCCTCTAACTTGAAAATAACGATAGTTTCCATCCGCTGCGCGCATTCGATACTGTATTTCATACAGGCTTCTCGTTTGCGCTGCTTCCATCCAAACCTGACTCGTTCGTTCGCGATCGTCTGGGTGAATGACATCTAACCAGCCAAAACCAACCACCTCAGCTTCGGTTTGTCCGGTGTAAGCTCTCCAACTCGGTAGATCCGGGCATCTTCCTTCAGCATCCGATACCCAGACAATTTGGGACGTAGCAGCGATTAGCGAACGATAGCGTTCTTCGCTTTGTTTGATAGCATCTTCGGCTTGTTTGCGATCGTGGATATCGCTACAAGTGCCAATCCACTCCTGGAGGCTGCCATCTTCATCCAGAATTGGTACCCCTCTAAGTTGAAAATAACGATAGTTCCCATCCGCTCCCCGGATTCGATATTGTACGTCATACAGGCTTTTCGTTTGCACTGCTTCCATCCACACCTGAGCCGTTCGTTCGCGATCGTCCGGGTGAATTGCATCTAACCAGCCAAAACCATCAGCCATCTCACCTTGGGGTTGTCCGGTGTAAGCTCTCCAACCCGGTTGATCCACGCATCTTCCTTCAGCATCCGCTGTCCAGACAAGTTGGGACGTAGCAGCGATTAGCGAACGATAGCGTTCTTCGCTTTGTTTGATAGCATCTTCGGCTTGTTTGCGATCGCTAATGTCATTATTAATTTCGAGTTGGGCACAAG
This sequence comes from Microcoleus sp. B3-D2, assembly GCF_036705345.1. Classification (NCBI taxonomy): domain Bacteria; kingdom Bacillati; phylum Cyanobacteriota; class Cyanophyceae; order Oscillatoriales; family Microcoleaceae; genus Microcoleus; species Microcoleus sp. B3-D2. The sequence goes on along the minus strand of NZ_JAUBUG010000056.1, from coordinate 38,073 downwards.
GCTTTCCTTCCCCGTCGCGCTGCAATGTCCAGCGACTTGCCACAATAATATGCCGACCATCACTGGTGGTGTGCTGCAGTTCTCCTTCCCAACTTGCCTGCTGAAAAAACTCTGCCGTTACGGTTTCTAACGGTTGAGGGAAGACGGTTTCTAAGAATGTGTGAATGTACTGCCCGACTACTTCCGCTTTTGTCCAACCATAGAGCTTTTCTGCACCTTGGTTCCAGTAGATAATGCGGTCATCCATGTCCCGAATAATGATACTATCGCTGGCTAAGTCGAGTATTTCTAGGGTTTGGCGGAGTGTTTGCTCGACTTTTTTACGATCGGTAATATCTCGTGTTATGCCGATGATGCCCAAAATATTGCCCTGATTATCCCGCCAAGGAGCCTTGGTAGTGAAAAAGGTCCTAGTGGTTTCAGAATGAGAAGAGATATCTTCCTCGTAAGTGTCAATGATTCCGGCTGCCATGATGTGGCGATCTTTTGCCATAACTTCACGGCCAATGTCAGGCGGCAGTATTTCCAAATCATTTTTGCCGATGACTTCTTTAATTGGCTTGCCAAAGAAGTTTGCCAAATTGGAGTTAAGAGCCACATAACGCCCTTCCCGGTCTTTAACGAGAATGAAGTCTGGTGTACTTTCCAAAATAGAGTTTAGCAGTGCATTGCGATCGCGCAGATCCGCTTCGACTTGTTTGCGATCGTTAATGTTTCGTGCTATGGCGATCAGGCCGATAATATTGCCTTGACCATCTCGCCAAGCGGCTTTTGTGGTTAAGAAATAATTGCTGGTCTCACCATTATAAATTTCTTCTTCGTAGGTTTCAGTAGTGCCTGCTTCCATAATCTCGCGGTCTTTTGCCATTATTGGAACGGCGGCCTCTGGGGGCATCAGTTCCGAATCATCTTTACCCACAATCTCCTCTATGGGTTTACCGTCAAAGAAGAAGTTTGCCACAAAGGAATTAATGGCAACATATCGGCCTTCCCGGTCTTTAACAACTATTATGTCTGGCGTACTTTCCAAAATAGAGCTCAGCAAGACGTTGCGATCGCGCAGCGCAGCTTGCTGTTCGCGCAGAGCTTCTTCAGCTTGTTTGCGATCGGTAATATCTGTAATAGCCCCAACCCATTCTCGAATTGAACCATCCCCGTTCAGAATTGGTACACCACGACAACTCATGTAGCGATATTCCCCGTCATAGCGACGCATACGGAATTCCACTTCATAGAGCGATCGATTGGCCAAGGCAGCCGACCAGACGCTAGCAACATGAGCGCGATCGTCTGAGTGGAACGTGTCTAGCCAGCCCCATCCCTTGTAATCATCAAATGTCTGTCCTGTAAATGCAGTCCAAGCGAGTTGTTCGCTAACGAGTTCGCCTTCAGCATTGGTATTCCAAATAATTTGAGCGCTAGCTTCCATCCAAGAACGAAATCGTTCTTCACTTTGTTTGAGGACATCTTCTGCGGTTTTGCGATCGCGAATATCCCGCGTAATAGTGGCTATTCCTACGGGTTCATTAGTCTCTGGATGTTTAATCAGAAATAGGGTGTAATCTACCGCGATGGGTTGACCTGTCACGAAATGTCTGAAGCGGAAATCACTCCGGCAACTTCCCTCTTGCATTACTGCAGGCATAATAGACTGCTGTACGAAGTCCAGATCTTCTGACATGAAGAAGTCGGTAATGTGTTTGGTTCTGGCTTCCTGCAAACTACTGAGTCCCACCAAATCCAAACCAGCCTGATTCACGAGTATAGGGCGACCATCCATTGAGGCAACCCCAATAAAGTCACGGCTGTTCTCGATCGTGGTAGCAAGCAATTGCCGTTCTTCCTCTGCTTTTTTGCGATCGCGAATATCCCGCGCAATAGTGGAAATAAACTCGACTTCACCCGCTTCGGTTTTGTGGACGATCAAAACCTGGGAGACTGGAACTTCTTCCCCATCGCCTGACAAAAAGAGGATTTCACCAGCCCACCTACCATCTCGCAAGGCGGTGGGAATTATTTCGTTGTGGAACTTTGCTTTTGCCGAGGGAGCTAATACAGAATCTATAGTAAACGGCGATCGTGCTTCCTCTGGGGACATCCCCAGCATTTCCTGTCCGGCTTTGTTGAGATAGACGCTATGCCCAGTCACATCCACAACTCCTACTAAGTCGGAAGTTGCTTCCAAAATTGCCGTCAGTCGTGCCTGCTTTTGTTCTGCCCGCTTGCGATCGCTAATTTCAATTACAATCCCACCAATACCAAAAATGATGCCATTTTCATCCCGCAAAGGATAGTAAGATGCTTGCCAGTAGCGCACGATGCCCGGTTCTTTTGGCGTTTCACCGACTAATTCACAGTCAAGCATCGGCTTGCCCGTATCCAGAATGCCTTGCAGCATCGGTTCCAGAGTCGGAGCCAATTCTGGCAGCATTTCAGGCAGCGACCGACCAATATAGTCTGCCACACAAATGCCATCGATCTCTGCCAGAACTTCGTTTATTTGGACATACCGGAGTTGGCGGTCAAAAATCACCATTCCGGCGTTGGCACCTGCAAAAAAAGCGTCGAAGTGAGCCTGCCGCAATGCCTGTGCTGTTGCGCTCTCTTGCTGTGGCGGTTGGGTGTTCTCTGGTGGGAATTTGCTCATGTTCGATCGTGCATTTCAGCTATAATTCTAGAACTTCTTTCCAATTGTGCGAGCGCAAGGTTTTCGTTTTCTCCTATTTGGGCACTTAATAAAACGTTCAGTAGGGCGACCATTCGGTTTTCAATCGGCGATATATGTATCCCTTGCGACAATATTTCCGTTAATTCTTCGGATGTATCGCCAAGCAGTTCTATTGCTCATCAATTCTATTCCTAATCAATCCTATTGGTAGAACATTGGTGACAACATAAGCTAGGGAAGCGTTTGTCAATAAGCAATTATGCTCAGCATTTACTCAGGTTTTGGGTAGAGAACTTAGATTTGGGCGATCGACGAATCACGGCGCGCGCCCTATTTATGCCCAGTCACCCCTAAATCTAAGTTTTCCACTCCTCAACAAGCAGTATTTTCAGTAATTTTACTGATTGACAAATGCAATTAAGTTTTAATTTATCTGCAATGTCGCTAGAATGCCAAGTATTATGGGAACGTTCTCAATTTTAGCTATATCCGTTAAATTTTCACTTAGATATTCTTAGATATACAGAATAGAGACGCAACTGGCACAGTGATAGCAAGATCTCTCCTACCAGTTAAACTCATTGTAATACTAGGATATTTGAGTTGTCCACTTAAATAGTCATTGAATAATTCCTGCTTAAGTTTATAACGGAACCTCAACAACAAATCAGCGGAAAGTATGATAAAATCCCAGAGTGTTAACGTTGACTAAAGTTAGTAGAGGGTTCGCCTGAATAATAGATGATTCCGCTAAGCTGTTGGGCCTTTAAATTGTATGTCAAAAAAAATTAAAGTCTTGTGGGGTGGGCGTCCCGCCCGCCCTCAATATACAATTTAAATGCGCTACAGCTTAGTGCGAAAAAGTGGCACACTAACCGCAGGCAGGGGAAGACAATATATCCGAATATCCGAGAAATTGGCAATACGGATAACGGCTTAGTCTGAATAACGACATATTTATGTAAGAAATTAAGTTTTTTACGATCGTAAAAACACATTAATTTTTCGTAATAACGACTGTCTGCATTAGTTTTTATACGAACAAGTAAAAATTTTATTCCTTACTCCAATCTGCTTAACAACTTAAAAAAACATTACTTTCTGAATTTAACTTGAATACAATACCTGAAGAAATCTTGCTTAAAATTACCCAAGTTTTTACAGCGACCCTATTTAAAATAGGTGAAAACCCTGTATCGCTGCAGTCACTTGTGGAACTGATTGTATTGTTCATGGCTATCCTTGTCATAGCACGCTCTTTTACGAACTTTCTTAAGGAAAACTTGCTTGTCAAACTGGGAATTGACGAGGGGAACCGGGAAGCTATCGCAGTTATTATTGGGTATTTAATAGTAGCTTTGGGGGTGATAGTCGCCATCCAAAGCATCGGCTTCAACCTCGCTTCTTTTGCAGTAGTTGCGGGGGGGCTGGGAGTCGGAATTGGCTTTGGCATCCAAGATTTAACAACTAATTTTGTCAGCGGCTTAACGCTGCTGTTAGACAGACCTGTGAAAGTCGGAGACTTCGTGGAATTAGAAGGATTAATGGGAATCGTCAAAAAAATCTCGATTCGATCGACCATCCTCCAAACCACCGAGGACTCCAGCGTCATAGTTCCCAACAGCAACATGATTAGCAACAAAATTGTTAACTGGAGTTACGAAAACTCCCTACTCTGTCTGCGAGTTCCCGTAGAAGTAGCGGAGAATAGTAACCCGCTGTTAGTGACAGAAACTCTGTTAAATATTGCTTACGCGGAAGCGGGAGTTTTATACGAACCGAATCCGAAAGTATTGTTTGTCGAGTTTGGTGATGATAGTTTTAAATTTGAACTTTTAGTTTGGACGGATAGGCCGATTGAAAGAGAAGTAATTAAAAGTTCTTTGAATTTTGCCATTGAATACAATTTCCGCCAGCATAAAATCGACTTCCCCTTCAATAATAGAGAAATTTATTTGAAAAATCCCGAAGTTTTGTTGTCAATGTTCAACCAAAAAGAAACTGCAATTGACATCAGGAAGACTTCCTCTGAAAAAAAGCAAAAAATGCCTATTTTGGGAGAGGAAATGAAAAAGCTATCGTCCCTTAGCTGTTTGCTGCGAAAGGTGGAATACTTTGAAAATCTGACGGATCTTGAATTGCGGCAATTGATTGAAGTTGGATACCGCAAACGGCTGCGACCGCAAGAATATTTGTTTCATGAAAACGACCCAGGAGATGCTTTTTACATGATTCTTTCAGGTTCAGTAGAAGTTTTTGTAGAAGCTATTGACAAACACCTGAATAACCTGGGTACGGGTCAGTTTTTTGGGGAACTTTCTTTGATGTTGGGAATCCCCAGAACTGCTTCAGTCAGAGCTTTGGAAGAAACAATTTTGTTTGCTATCAATAAAGAAGGTTTCCAAAAAGTTTTAACTGAACGACCTGATTTATATGAACAGATTATTAAAGAAATAGTCAAACACAAAGAAGAACTAAGCGAAAGACAGCAATTATTGCGAGAAATGGAATTAGTAGATGCAGCAGAAGAGGAGGAAAATCCTGTAGAATGGGTGAGAAAACGGTTAAAAAATCTATTTAGTGTTTGAAATAATTTCTATGACGCGATTTATTCACGATCTCTTTGCTAAAGAATACCTGGAGGAATTGCTTTCGCCGCTGGGAACGGTTAATATCGGCCGCGATGTGACTTCCGAAGTCCGAGAAATAGATGTTTATTTTACTCCCAGAACCGCAATTCCCGAATACTCAGAAACCCTGGGATTGTTGGGAAAAATGGCTAACACAACTGCAATTTTTGAACCGTTTCGCAATCCTGCCAACGTCAGCGAAATTTGTAGCTGTCTGGGCAAGTTATTGGATGTGCGAGGTGAATTGGAGCGAAAATTTAGGAGAGAAAATACTCGCTATGATGAGGCTCAGTTACCCAAACTGTGGATTTTGATGCCCACAGCATCGAAAGCATTGGTAGATAGCTTTAATGCGATACCAGACACAGAGAATTGGATGCAGGGAATTTATTTTTTGGGTGAATCTTTGCGAACTGCAATTGTGGCGATTCACCAGTTGCCAGAAACTCCAGAAACTCTGTGGTTGAGGATTTTGGGCAAAGGGGGAGTGCAGCAAAGGGCTATTTCCCAATTAAGCGCTTTAGCGGCCGACGATCCGTTGCGGATTATCGCGCTAGAATTGCTGTATCGGTTACAGTCAAATTTAGTAACCGATGCGCCACAAAAATTAGAGCCAGAAGAGCGGGAGTTAATTATGGCCATTGCACCACTTTTTCAACAACAAATACAAGCAGCACAGCAACAAGCTAGAGAAGAAGGACTAGAACAGGGACTAGAAGAAGGACTAGAACGAGGCCGACAAGAACAACAGCGCTTAATTTTAGAAAACTTTCTGCAAGTCAGATTTGGAGAATTAAGTCCAAAAATGACAGTTTTTCTATCTCCAATATCCAAGTTGGCGGCGGCGGAATTTACAGTGCTGTTGCTGGCAATCTCGATGCTGACAGTTGATGAAGCTGGGCGGGAAGCAGCGGTTAAATTGTTAGCTGAAAGTGCGTTGCAAATCCGATCGCCTGAATTGGGCGATCTTCTGCCTACAGCCGTTACTAATTTATTGGCATTGCCTGTGGCAGAATTGACCTTGTTTGTAGAACAACTGCCACAGTTATCGGCTCAGGAATTGAGGGACAGGTTAGGAAAAACACCTGATTAAAACCTGCGATCGCAGCCATAAAGGGATCTCGCTCTTTATGGCTGCGATCGTTCTCAAATAAAATTCCTAAATTTTGCCGATCGCACTTAGGAATTGGACTGCGCGGATAAAATCAAGTGCAGCAGACCGTCGATCAGTCGATCGCGCTCCATTGGGATAATATCTTTGCCGTGCATCATATGCTGCGTTAATTGGAAATATACCAGCGATCCAATAAAAATCCGCGCCGTTGCCTCCGGATCTGGCAATTTTAACTCTGGATGCGATGCGAAATATTGAGTAAGCCGCTCAATTCCCGGTTTAGCTAAGTTTTTCACAAAAGTCTGCGCTAGCTGGGGAAAACGCCCCGACTCCGCAATCACTAACCTCACAAAATTGAGGAATTCAGGTTCCTGCGTCACCTGCTCTAATAGAGTGGTGGCAACGGATCGCAGCGCTACGGCCGGTTCTTCATCCAGAACTGTAAAATGGACTTTTTCTCGCGCCAGCCGCTGTACCAAGGCTACGAATAATCCTTCTTTATCTGCAAAATAGCTGTAAACCGTGGCTTTGGAAACTCCCCCCGTCTTCGCTACCTTGTCCATACTCGTGCCGGCGTAGCCGTGGGTTAAAAATTCTTGCATCGCACCTTGCAGGATTTGCTCGGTTTTGTCACTTGCTGCGGCGCTGTCTGGTTCGCTGGGTTTTGTCCTGGCCATCGCTTGTCTTTGTAATTCTTGCTTCGGGTCTTGACATCATTATACTGAACGGTTTAGTATTTAATTTAGAACTAAACCGTTTAGTTTTACCAACCTAAATGATGAGGTGTGTCATGGTACACCAACCAACAGCCGACGGCTTATCCTCAACTCCATCCCTAGTTAAACAACTCCTAGTTGTGGCAGCAGTAGCAACCCTGGCTGCAGGGGGAACCACAGGCTACACGATCTGGCGATCGCGCATACCCGATCCCAACGCAGTAGCAGCAGCAGCAGCCGTCGCAGCATCCCAATTAACCACCGTTACAGCCTTGGGACGACTCGAACCCAGAGGAGAAGTAATTAAAGTCTCCGCCTCCGGTGCCGCGGAAGGAAACCGGATCGATCGACTTTTGGTGAAAGAGGGAGACACAGTGAAAACAGGTCAAGCGATCGCAATTTTGGACAGTCGCGATCGCCTGCAAGCCGCCCTCGACCAAGCTCAAGAACAAGTGCGCGTCGCCGAGGCAAATCTAGCAAAAGTGAAAGCCGGAGCCAAAAACGGCGAAATCCAAGCCCAAAAAGCGACTATTAGCCGTTTATTAGCCGATCGCAGCAACGAGCTCGCAGCGCAACAGGCGATCGTCAGCCGCCTAGAAGTCGATCGCAGCACCGAAATAGCAGCGCAACAAGCCACAATTGCCCGCATCAGGGCCGAACAGCAAGGGGAAATTCAAACCCAAAAAGCCGCAATTGCCCGCCTACAAGCCGAACTCCGCAACGCCCAAAGCGAGGATCGGCGCTACTCCCAACTCTATGAACAGGGAGCAATTTCCGCCTCAACTAGCGACAGCAAAAGCCTCGCCGCCGAAACAACTCAACAGCAACTCAACGAAGGAAAGGCAAAACTGAATCAAATTCAGGAATCCCGCCAACAGCAGATTAACGAAGCCCAAGCCAAACTCAACCAAATTCAGCAATCGCGCCAACAGCAAATTAACGAAGCCCAAGCCAAACTCAGCCAAATTCAGGAATCTCGACAACAGCAGATTAATGAAGCCGCGGCAAATCTCGATCGCATCGCCGAAGTGCGTCCCGTTGACATAGCAGCAGCCGCCGCCGAAGTCAGTTCCGCCGCTTCAGCAGCCAAAGGCGCCAAAGCCAATCTGGATCTAGCTTACATCCGTGCTCCCAGAGACGCCCAAGTCCTGAAAATTCACACGCATCCGGGGGAAAGGGTGGGAAACGACGGCATTGTCGAATTGGGACAAACTAGCGAGATGCTAGCTGTTGCGGAAATCTACGAAAGCGATGTGGACAAAGTACGCCTCGGACAAACCGCCAAAATTACTAGCGATGCTTTGACCGGCGAATTGCGCGGAACTGTCGAATATATTGGTTTGCAAGTACAGCGGCAAAACATTGTTAACACCGATCCTTCTGCGAATATTGATGGTCGAATTGTGGAAGTAAAAGTGCGTTTGGATGCAGCTTCCAGCCAGAAAGTAGCGGGATTAACCAATTTGCAAGTCAAAGTGGCGATCGGCGAAATTAAAGATTAAGTAAAAAATGTTACTTTCTCCCCGGTAAAAAACTCTCTACTTCTTCCTCTCTCTTCCTTCGTGTCCTTCGCGTCTTCGCGGTTCAATAATCACATATTCTTTCAGTACGAAGAGAGTAAACCATCAGCCCTATCTCTTCAATCCCAAATCCCAAATCAAAAATCCTATGCTTGGACTCATAAAACCCTTACAACAATTAAGACGCAGAACTTCCCTCGGATGGCTGCAACTGAGTCACGACAAAGGGCGAATGGCCGTTGCAGTAGCAGGAATTGCCTTTGCTGACGTTTTGATGTTCATGCAGCTAGGCTTTCAAAATGCCCTTTACACCAGCAATACGCGGCTGCATCAAGCCTTGCAAACAGACTTAGTTTTGATTCACCCTCAAGCGCGAAACTTGATTAATTTGTCTTCCTTCCCCAGACGCAGATTGTATCAAGCAATGAACGTACCGGGCGTCAAATCAGCCGAGCCGCTTTACGTGAAAATTGCTAACTGGAAAAATCCCGAAACTCGGCGCGAAACGTCGCTGATGGTGGTGGGTTTCAATCCCGATCGCCCCGCGTTTGCGCTTCCAGAAGTTAACCAAAATTTGAGCGCGATTAAATTGCCGGATACCGTGTTGTTCGATCGAGCTTCTAGGGGAGACTACCAAGGGACGATCGCGCAAATCGATCGAGGAAAAGCCGTTAAAGCTGAGGTCGAGCGACGCACGATTAACGTCAGCGGTTTATTCACAGTTGGAGCATCTTTTGCCGCCGACGGTATTTTGATGACTAGCGATCAAAATTATCTGCGCCTGTTTCCCAGACAAAACGCCGCGAGTGTTAATGCCGGGTTAATTCAACTGCAACCGGGTGCTGACCCCGTGGAAGTTCAACAAGTTTTGAAAGCATACTTACCGCCGGATGTCAAGGTCCTAACCAAACAAGAATTTATCGATTTTGAGAAAAACTATTGGGCTAAGAATACTGCGATCGGCTTTGTTTTTAATTTAGGCGTCGCGATGGGTTTTGTAGTAGGAGTAATTATCGTTTACCAAGTTCTCTCAACCGATGTCAGCGACCACATGGGAGAATACGCTACTTTCAAAGCGATGGGCTACCGCAATGTTTATTTACTCGGCATCGTTTTTGAAGAAGCTCTAATTCTTTCCGTCCTCGGTTTTTTGCCCGGAGTAGGAGTCTCTTTCGGACTCTACTCTTTAACTCGCAAAGCTACAAATTTACCCCTTTATATGACGCTGCTTAGAGCATTTATAGTATTACTTTTGAACGTAATTATGTGCACTATTTCTGGAGCAATTGCCACTCGCAAACTGCAAGCAGCCGACCCGGCAGATATGTTTTAAGGGAAAATGAATCAGTTTATAAGACTCGGCGGTTGAAACCTTTGTACACAAACGAATTCCGCCTCCCCAGACTAAAGAATAAAGGGGGTATTAAAGGCAGATTTTGTATATAGCAATCATAAATGAGTCGTAAATTTTTTCCCCCACCCCAGCCCTCCCCTTATCAAGGGGAGGGAGTAAGAAATTTACAAATGATTGAGGATTGCTATAAAGTCCTGATTACAGACATATTTTTTGTAATCATTCTCTTGTTTTATCTCTGCCTTGTCGGCGACGAAAGCGATTTATTCTTTAATCTAAAACCTCAAACCAAAAAGTTATGAACTCTACTACTCTCTACCCAACAACCAACCCATTACAGATTCCTGCACCTGTAGTTTCCGCGCACCAACTCGACCACTACTTCGGTCAAGGTCAACTGCGAAAACAGGTACTTTTTGGCATTAATCTCGAAATTAATGCAGGTGAAATCGTGCTGATGACGGGGCCTTCCGGTTCTGGAAAAACCACGCTTTTAACTTTGATTGGCGGACTGAGATCCGGTCAATCGGGAAGTCTCAAAATTCTCGGTCAAGAGATGTGCAAAGCGAGTTCAGACCAATTGGTAAAGGCGCGGCGCAAAATTGGCTATATTTTTCAGGCGCACAACTTGCACCGCAGTTTGACGGCGCTGCAAAACGTGCAAATGGGTTTGGAAGTTCACGGGAATTTGTCGCGTTCCCAAATGCGCGATCGCTCTGCAAAAATGCTAGAGTTAGTAGGACTGGAACAGCGGATTAACTATTATCCAGATGACTTGTCAGGGGGGCAGAAACAAAGAGTTGCGATCGCCCGCGCTTTGGTCAGTCAACCGCAAATTGTTCTAGCTGACGAACCAACAGCCGCCCTGGACAGCAAATCCGGTCGCGAAGTGGTGAATTTGATGCAGCAACTTGCCAAAGAACAGGGTTGTACTATTTTGTTAGTAACCCACGATAACCGAATTTTGGATATTGCCGATCGCATCGTTCACATGGAAGATGGAAAATTAGCCTAATTTTTAAATTTCCGAAGAAGAGACATCACCCATAACTCCCTCATTTTCAATTTGGGATGTCAAAATTTAATCCAAAATGGTCAAACCCCAATCTAAACTCGTCCTGGGACTATTCACTAATTGCTAACAACTAATCCTTGCCGGTAAATCCCCAAATTTTCCAGGTACATTGCTTCGAGTTTGGGCATCGACGATTCCACGGAACCGCCATAACGCCGAAAAGAAGGCCAGATGTAAGCAAGTTTTCTGACTGCTGGCTCCAACCGACCCGCTTCTATATCTTCTAATGCACCTTTTTCTCGGATTAACTCTACAGCTACAAGGTCTTGATTTTGGGGGCTGAAATCGCTGAGGCTAAATTTTTTGGCAAATCTGTCCCAAGTGGTGCTGAGAAACTGATATCGCCCCGCTGCGTCGGAACAGAGTTTTTTGCCGTAGCGGCGGCCGCACCTCATTTCCCTCGGATGATCTTGAAAGCTGACAAATTTCGTGCCGGTGTACTGGGTGCGGTAGCCGTCGGCGCTAGCGGTTCCTTCGGCGGCGGCAATTGTGTCGAGAAAGGCTTTCACTCGACGTTCCGGGCCGATGCTATCGAGTCTGTTATCCTGTATGGACTCTGGTGAATTGAGGGTTGCAGTTTCGGGTTCCCGATCGCGCTCGATCTTATTCTCTCCTTTGTCTGGTGAATCGAGGACCGCAACTTCCAGCAGGCGTTTCGGGGCGGGCGAGCTTTCTGCCGAGACCGATTGTCCCCACAGCAGCCTCGGCGTCATTCGACCTAAGAAAAAGCAGAAACAGATTAAGAAACCCCAAGAGAGTTGAAAACGAAGGCGTTTGGAAAGTTGCCTGCGCTGCCGCACAGGCCACCCGTGCAGAGGGAGGGCTGCGGGCAAGATTCCCGTTTGCTGGCCGAAGGCGAACAGCGATTTCAGCGCTAGCAAGGTTTGGTTGTAGAAACCGGGTGCAAGTTTTCGAGCTCTCATTGCGGCAGCGAAAGTCTCGACATCTGTCAGAGTCACTTCTGCCAGCGGTTTTTCTACAAACAGCCGAAAACGGTGGGCCGCCTGCCAGCTAAAGCGCTTGCTGCGGGGGGATTTGCCCTCCACCCACAGGCGAATTAGCTCGATGTCTGAAATGGGTTGCAGATGGCTTCCCAGATGTTCTGGCGCGTACAAGAGTACCTCCTGATATCACTTATAGTTGCAGGTTCCCAGTTAGAACGGATGAGTGAAACAGGGATCAAGGGAAACTGGCTTCAACTATACTAAGTGATACTACTAAGCGCTCACGGGGTCAAGCTCAAGGGCAGATTGTTCGAGCAGTTGAGTGTAAAGTTGACCCAGTTGGGAGGCGATACCGTTCCAACTGAAATGGGTTTCGACGCGCTGGCGGCCTGTGTGTCCGAGTTGCTGGCGCCATACTGAGTCCGCTAACAAGCGATCGATCGCATCCGCAAAGACAGCTTCATTTTTCGGCGGCGCGAGCAAACCTGTTTCTTCGGGCACTACAGTATATTTGAGCCCTCCCACGTCGGAGGCGATTACGGGCGTGCCGCAGGCCATCGCTTCAATTGCTACTAAACCGAAGGGTTCGTAGTGGCTGGGAACGACGCACACATCGGCGGCGGCGTAGTAGGCGGGGAGAATGTCTCTGTTCAAGGCGCCGGGAAAACTGGTAATGTCGCTCAGCCCGAGTTCTTCAACGATGCTGCCGATACGATCGCGCTCTTTGCCATCGCTTTCCCCCGCACGCCACCCGCCACCAATTATGAGTTTTAAATCGGCTTTGGGCACCGCTGACCGACTGACGGCGCGGACTAAGGTTTCGATGCCCTTGCGGCGGTCGAAACGGCCGACGTACAACACGACTTTGGTTTCGGGGGCTATTCCCAAGTGGCGGCGGGCGGTCGCTCGGGCGATCGAGCCGAACCGTTCAGTGTCGGTACCGCAGGAAATGATGTCAATATTGCCTTTTGAGGAAACCAGAGACCTCATGTGTTCTTTTTCTTGGGGACTGGTAGCCACTACGCGATCGGCTGTTTCCAAAAGTGTTTTTTCGACTTGCAGCCTGGTTTTGGCAATCATCGGAATTGTCGAAACCGACTTGTATTTAATTGCTGCCAAAGAATGGTAAGTGTGAACTTGCTGCAGGGGTTGCGATTTTTTCAACTCCATTCCCACCCAAGAAGACAGCCAGTAATTTGTGTGAACTAACGGATATTGAACGCCTGATATCAAATCCGTTAGCATCGGAATAGTAAATTCGAGTTGACTGTTGACGGTTGACTGTTGACTGTTCACGGCGTCAACAGTCAACCGTCAACAGTCAACATCATTCCGGTGTAACCGGAAATGATATGACTCTAACTGAAACTTCTGAAATTCTTGAACAAAGATTGGTAAATATCCGTAGAGTTCATCGCGGGGAATAAATTCTTGTGGCCCTGCTACTAGCCGAATTGTTCGGCAATTCGGACTGTGCTGTACAATTCTTGCTTGTTGGCGATCGGATGAGCGGGTGAACATATCAACTTGCCACCCCTGTTTCGCCAGAGATTCCCCTACTTGACGCACGTAAACATTTTGCCCGCCCGCTTCTTGTTTGCCAATTTCCACAGAGGGATCGCCGTGTACCGAGATGAGGGCGATGCGTTTTTTAGTTAATGAAATCATGATTTTTTACCAAAAATTAAAAATATTTCAGGAGAAGATTGAAAGTGCAATTGTGGCTGCTGCGCCGGGACTGGAATCTTCTAGCTAATTTGTATTAAAGTGAAAATGCGGGATCGGGAAATCATCCTGAAGGGATAAGTTGCAGAGAAAAATTGACAAACGACTTCCTTCTGCTGACAGAGACGTGCAGCAGCTCAAACTCTAGATAATCTAAATAGAAATTAATGAGGGTGAAGGGAATTTGCCGGATTCTGGTCGGTGTAAAACTCGAACCTGCTTTCAGCTTGGTGTTCGAGATGCGAGGTCAGTCGAAGGTATAATTTTTACTTCTCTGGATAAATTGGTAGGGATTTGGAGAAAGCAGAAGTAGGTGGCCCCGAAGACAGAATGTTACAGGGTCAGAGAAAAAAAAAGCAAAATTATTGCATTGAAAATTTTTCTTTCTTTCCGCCTTCGGCCTTCTGCCTTTTTCCCTCTTCCTTCTGCGTTCTGCTTCTTACTTCTTATCTCAAACTAGGAATTCTTGTTTAACCTCAAATTTCCCGTTTGTGTAATGTTAAGATTTCTTCCGGTGTTTGCGTGCGGAGGATTCTCCGTTTTCGCTGTTGAGGATATTGTTTCGCGAACCTTGCATTCGGGAACCGTATCTGTTAGCCCAAACTTGGGTAAACTCGGCACCTAAGAACAGAATTTGAGCGGAATAATTAATCCAAAGCAGGATAATCACGAACGAGCCCGCAGCACCGTAGGTAGAGGCGATACCGCTACCTCCGAGGTAAACTCCAATTAGGGATTTGCCGATCGTAAACAGCACTGAGGTGATGGCGGCGCCGATCCAAACATCATTCCAGGCAAGATGGACATCGGGCAAAAGTTTGTAAATTAAGGCAAAAAGCAGCGTAACTACGCCAAAGGAGATAGCAAAGTCCACAATCTGCCAAATGCCGACTGGTAATTGCAGCCAGTTGTTCAACCAATAGCTGACGGCGGCTAAAACGGCGCTAATTACTAAAGATACTAGCAGTAAAAAGCCTATGCCTAAAATCATTGCAAAAGACAATATGCGGTCTTTCAGGAATCCCCAGATGCCTTGTCCGGGAGGCGGTGAAACATTCCAAATTGTATTGAGGGCTTCTTTGAGATTAGTAAACACGTTGGAAGCGCCCCACAAAAGTGTAGCGATGCCGACTAAAGTAGCAATCATTCCTGACTTTGGTTCGGAGGCTTTGAGGATGAGTTCTTGGACAGTTTGGGCGCCATCTTTGCCGATTAAACTTTGGAGTTGGGCAACGATTTGACCTTGGGCTGCCTCTGGACCAAAGACTACACCGACGATCGCAATTACGATAATTAGCAGCGGGGCGAGGGAGAAGACTGTGTAATAGGCTAGGGCGGCGGCTAAGGTTGGCGCTTTATCTTCTTGCCATTCAGTAAAAGTTTGTTTGAGCAGCGATATGACTGTTTTTAAGTTCACGGTCTTTGGTTTCCTTATACTTATCGTCCCAGGGATTGTAATAGGTTAAGAGTTTTTTAGCCTCGGCCACAAGATAGATTTATCAATTAGCAAATTCGGAAGATTACTTTTATGTCAGATTCCCACACAACTGTTAACAAGACCGATGTAAAATCGTCCAAAAAAACAATTTCTTGGGCAAAACTGAGCGCATTAGTAGCGGTAGTCAATTTCTTGCTGGTGCTTTTCCATTTCAATTACCTTCAGTTGCGCCCTGTTTATCAGAGCTATTTTCCGGGTTTAGTTAAAATTTATGACCCGATAAAAGGCATTGATTCGAGTTTAGCTAATCCCGAATATTTGAAAAGCGCTGACCAGTTTTGGCGAATTGATACGTATTTTATCGTTTTTTTTGGGGCGGAATTTTTGATTAAAAGTCTGTTCCACACCCGCCGTAAACCGGGGGTAACTTGGTTTGATTTTGTGCTCAGGCGCTGGTACGAGGTGTTTCTGGTGATACCGATTTGGCAGGGGTGGCGGATTCTGCCAGTATTGGTGCGCCTTCACAAGTCGGGTTTGGTGAATCTCGATCGCGCAGTTGCTCAAGTTACCTACGAACCGGTGGCTTATTTAGCCAATACGATCTCGGAATACATGATGGTGCGGTTTATCAATCAAGCTAAAAATTCGATCAAACAGGGCGACGCGGCGCAGATGTTGCTGGCGCAGCAGCCCTACCTTCATGTCAATCAGGAAAATACGATCGAACAAATTACCAAGCGGATTTTGGATCTGACAATTTACAAAGTTTTGCCGCAGGTGCAACCGGATTTGGAAGAATTGCTGCACCACAATTTGGAAACAACCATCAAACAGTCGGATTTTTATCAAATCCTGCAAAATTTCTCTCCGATTAACATTTTGCCGACGGAGATGACGGAACAGGTAGCGAATTATTTGGCTCAAACTGCTGTGGATGTGGTAGCTAATACTTATGAAGACGATAAAGGTCGAAAAATTCTAGATAATTTCAGCCAAGAATTTAATCAAAGTTTGCGGCGGGAATTGCAAGATGAGAAAACTCTCGGGGAATTGCAGTCGCTGGTGTCGGATTTGTTAGAAGAAGTGAAGTTGAATTACATTCAAGGCGGGTTGAAGTCCGATCCGGTGCAGACTTTTACGGAAATTAACTCGCTCCGGGGAGTAAGGGAGAGTTGATACAGCAATGAGTTCCGGTGTTGTGAATTAGATTTTTTTTAACTCACATCTTGCATCATTGTTAAGAACAGGCAAGATGCCTGTTCCACAATAAAATTCATCTTTTGTGGAACAGGCATCTTGCCTGTTCCTAAACCAGTAATTGAGAATGGTGCAATATCTCAGTTAAAACGAACCGCGAAGACGCCAAGGGCGCGAAGGAAGAGAAGAGAAAGAGTTTACAAGTTCTACGGGTAAGGCGCACCTAGGAATAAGGGTAGTGGGGATATCCGAAATCTCTGGGAATAAACCTATCTGAATTCCAAGCTAAAATAAAAGAATTAACCTAAAACATCTATCATATTAGATATCTATCTTGAACAACCTTACTTGCCTGGAAATAGAAGTCGCTCAAACAATGCTGAGATTAGCAATGTTGCTGGGCTTAACACTTTTAATCGCCTTTTTTGTGGCGGCAGAACTAGCATTAGTATCAGCCGATCGCCATCAAATCCGCCAACTCGCCCACTTGGACGATCGCCCAACCGCTAAAACCGCCGAACTCGTCCACCAAGCTCAAAACAACATACCGCATTACCTGTCTGTGACTCAAACTGGCACAACAGCAGGGAGTTTGCTGTTGGGTTGGTTGGGTGAGGGAGCGACTGTACACTGGATCGAACCGTGGATCGACAAATTGCCGATCGGTCATTTGCCGGCTGTGCTGACGGCTCATTCGATCGCAGTTCCCGCAGCTTTTATCTTAGTAACTTACGTAGAAATAGTCTTAGGAGAACTCATTCCCAAAGTATTAGCAAACCACGCCCCTGAACGCACCGCTTTGCTACTGATGCCGGCCCTCGAAATCTGCTCAAAATTACTGTGGCCGCTGTTAGCAATTCTCAACGGTACCGTGCGGCTGCTGACTGGTTGGATTACCAGTAAACAGTCTCAACCGCTGCTGTCACCTTCCCAGGCCACTTTCGTTCAAAAAGATGCTCATTCGGCACTAATTTCTGGCAATTGGGAAGTGACAGCAGTTAACGAAAAACTCGGGTTAAACCTGCCGACTGACCAAGCTTACCAAACAATCGCCGGATTCGCGATCCACACTTTGGGTAAAATGCCCAATCAAGGCGATCGGCTATTGTGGGGCGAGTTAGAAATAGAAGCAGAAAATGTAGTAGAAGGCAGTTTAGAAACAGTGCTGCTGCGTCAGGTAACTCGCCCCTTATTTGAGCCACAACATCCAGAACTTGTGTTAAATTGATCCTAAATCCGGCTTAAATACTGCCTCGATATATGTGTGTTAGGTTGTAATTAGTCGCTCAGTGCGACAACCTACCAGAAATCTGCAAATTGCATAAAGCACAGTTTATGAGGTGGATATGCTAAAAACACTTTGGGCTACTGTTCGACAAGGGAAAATTGAACTGCTGGAGTTATCAGAATTACCCGAAGGGGCAAAAGTATTAGTAACAGTTTTACCTGATGAAGAAGGTGAGTTTTGGCTTCAAGCCAGTCAAACATCACTAGATACAGTTTGGGATAATACTGAGGATGATGTCTATGCCCAGCTACTCTAAAAATGACATAATTTTGGTTAGATATCCCTTTTCAGACTTGTCTAGTTCTAAGGTAAGACCAGCAATTGTTGTGAGTGCGCCGCACGTATCTCAAGACATTATGATTGTGCCATTGACAAGCAAAACTGCATCCTTACTGGAGGGTGAGTTCGTACTTGCTGAATGGTCAACAGCAGGGTTAAATGTGGCTACAGCAGTCAAGCGAGGTTTGTATACAGTGCAGGAAAGCTTGGTTCTAACGACAATTGGCAAGTTAGCGGATTCTGATGCTGAGCGACTTGAGCAATCTCTTCGAGGTTGGTTAGGGTTGTAGTGCAGCTATACAGTATAATACTTCGTGTTTGTGGGGTTTCGCATAAGGAGGGCGATCGCTTATTATTTGATACTCTCAACCTCTATTGTGTTACTTGCGTAAGTCCTAAAGTAATCCATGTCGCACAAAAAGTTTGCGAAAAAAATCTTCTACAACTTGCTTCCCGGAATCTCCTTGTAGCTCGAAACCACCAAAACGATACACTTCATATCCGCTCAACTTTAATTCACGATCGGCTGCAACCATCTCAGCATAGAGGCGAGGACTTGCTGTGTCCTTATTGGCATAATGCTGCTTACCATCAACTTCAATAACCACGCGCTGTGAGCTAGGTAATAGTAAGAGAAAATCCATACGCTGTCGGGGTAGCACTTTCTGCCCATTGCGCTCACTAACTGTGTAGGGGTCATAGTGCAAATAAATTTGAGGGATTAAAGCTGGTGGGTCCTGCATCAATGGATAGATTCTTTGAAAATAGCTATTAAACAATAAACGTTCAGGCTCAGACTCAAGTGAGTCACATAATCGCTCATATAAAGCTTTCTTCGTTTCACTACTAATAGGATCTGTGTTAGTGAGCGCTGCCCACCATTGGACTAAATTAGACCAGGATAAACCTGATGATGGTACTGATTCTTCATAAACTAAGCAGTTTTTTTCATTTCGAGTAATCTGAATATCATTATTCACAGCATCAACCAAGACAATCTCTGGCTTATGCCCGTTTGAAGCAAATATCAAATTCTTAACTCGACTAGGTACACCTCCTTGTAGCATAGTAGCTTTATAAACTGGACAACCAGACATCTGCTCTGTTGCATTTAGTCGATATCCATCATGGACTAAGTATGAATTGATGAGCTCAGCGTACTCCGCTTGAGTCTCAGAATGTCGAACAATAGGGTGTATTACCTGCTCTAGGAAATGTAAAAAACGCTGATCTGGTAATTGAAGAATATCAAGACACCTGAAGAATAAATAGTCTTCCTCCCAATCATTGTTATTTACCATGTGTTGCCAGATCTCACCAGCAGCATTTTCAAATCGACTATCTGTAGAGGGCATTTCTGACAAGTTCCAAGTCAGGTTTAAAAAATCAAAAAGTTCAAGCCTACCATAGATGTTCTTTCCTAAGAGAGCTGCAATAATATTTCGTCTAGTTAGTTCAGTAATCCGCATAATTCTAGGGAATGAATTTACAAAATATTTTATTATAACAAGTATAAAAATCAGCTCTCTCTTAAAAAAAAATATACAATACTTGAAAAAGTATGTTTTACGATTAGCATCCTTACTGTTTGAGCGCTGAGGAGTGCCGTTAATCCCGCCATCAACCATTGCATTTGGGGTGGCCAGTGGAGCCAACTGACGATACCCCAGAGGAGTAGAATTACCAGCGTTGCCTTGAGCAGGCGATCGCCATAAATACGGACATCATTACTCGATCGATAAGTGCTGGTTCGCACTGTAGTCGCTACACCCTTGCCACCGTTAATCATTAATTAGAGATATTTTACCAGTAAACCCGATACAAACAGCGGCGCGAACGCACTTTTTCAAGCAACAGCAAGCTCCATCGCTCTTGAATCCCATTTCGATATCTTGTCGGGCGGGCCGCGGCCCACCCTAGGTTATATAAGTTTACTTCACGGCAAGCTCGATCGCACCCCCAACAAACTGCTCGTAATCCGCCAACAACCACGCAGGCAAACAAGTATTCGCATCCTGAACCCGCAACTGTCCAGCGCGACAATACAGCATCGCCGCCAACAAATTATTTACAGCTTTAGGCGCTCCAAACCCTTTACTCAACTCAACAACCAACGAGTTAAAAAACTCGCGATCGCTCTCATTCAGCGGCTCGTTAATAAACCCGCTGCCCAACATTGCTTTGTAACCCTTGCCAAAATCGCTCCGGTACAAAAGTTCCAGTTGTTCCTCGGAAACGCTCAGCCACAAATCAGCCATTTGCTTGCGAATATGCCGCAGATCTGCTATTGCCAATTCAGCCGTCGGGTCTATTTCATAGAGATTGACGGCAGCAGTTAATTGATTGAGAAACGGGGGCAGATAATCTTGTTTGACAAGTGTTGGTTCTGTTGTCGCGAATACGCTTTCAAACACCTTTTCGTAATCTTCAAGCAACCACTGCGGCAAGCGGGTGCGAGCATCGGGAACCCGCATTTTTCCCGGAACAAAATACAGCATCGCACCCAGCAGAGCATTGATTGCTTGAGGCTGCACCAACCCTTGGCTAATTTCAGTCAATTTCTGCAAAAACTGCTGTTCGGCTTCAGTCATCGATTCTGCTTGCAAGCCGCAGCTAAGTATTGCTTGATATCCCTTGCGAACTTCTCCTCGGTAAAAACTTTCGAGTTTTTCTGAAGGAACAGTCAGCCAAAAATCAGCCATTTGTTTTCTGATTTGGCGGAGTTCCAAAACTACCGATTCGTCCGACGGATCGATGCGGTAAAGATTGACGCATCCTAACAGTTGATTCGCAAATTGTGGCGATTGAATGTATTGAGCTAGCAAGTCAGAACTTGAATCAGACTTGACGGCGGCTTCAGTCTCAAAAACTTGTTCGTAATCCTCAATTAACCAGTGTGGCAAACGGTTGCGAGCGTCGGGAATTCGCATGGTTTCCGGCGGGAAATACAGCATCGCGGCAAGCAAGGCGTTGACAGCTTTGGGATGCACTAATCCTTTGCTAATCTGCGTTAATTGCTGCAAAAATATTTGTTCGCTTTCGATCATCGGTTGACGTTGGAAACCGCTCTTGAGCAGGATTTGATAGCTGTTACCTGAAGCGCTTCTGTAGGCGGTTTCGAGGTTTTCGGCGGGAACGTTTAGCCAAAAATCAGCGATTTGTTTGCGGATTTGACGCAGTTCGGATATTGCTGAGATGTTTGAAGAGTTTCTTTGGTAAAGGTTGATGGCATTCGAGAGAAGATCGCCCACATCTGCCTGTTTGGGAATGCTATCCTGTAAGCTGCGGGATGCTTCCAGGTGGCTGGTTTGCCATTTACCAAAGAGTTCTTGGAATAATTTGCCGATCGCCCCCGAGTATGCAACACTGTCAAAACAAGCCGGATTAGCTTGCATTTTTTGCTGAATTTCCTGGCGATAGCGTTGCCGAAGTTCAGGATTAGTGCCGAGAGTAACTGCTAGTTGAATGTAAGATGCTTCGCTATTGGCAATTAAATCAGGCATAGAGAGCGATCGTACCACCGCCGCCCCCATTCTCGATCGCAAAGTATCGCCATCCCTAACCACCGTTGGAAGTCCCACCTCTAACGGATCTACAAGGGAAGTAGTCCCCGCATAGGGATAGGAATCCAAATAAACATCCCCCAACTTCAAAACTTCTTTAACATCCGCACGGTTAGGAAAACTCTTCAACACCCGCAAACGATTACTCTCAATGCCATACTTAGCAAAAACGGCTTTCATATTATTCACAAAAGCCCCTCCAGGATAATGATTAGTCCAGCTAGGACCGAAGGGCATTAAAAACAGCACCGAATTAGGAACAGCCGCCATAATTTTTGCCCATGTTTCCCTTAACTCCGGCACTAGCTTATACAAATTAGCACTCGAAATAAAGACCACCGATTCCTCGGAAATGCCGATACTATTTCTGGTGAAATTAATGTTAGGAGTGTAAGGTTCGAGGGTATAGCTAAAACAGCAGCCAGCCCCGTCAATAGTGGCTAATTCCTCGCGATAATGCTCCTGTCCTTCAGGTGCAGGTTCCATCAACTTACCAGCAATGTAATAGTCAATGTGTCGCATTCCTGTGGTAACGGGAGAATTAAAACAGGTAGTTTGTACCCGCGCCAATCGATGCAGCGCCAGTAAACTAATCGGATGAGTAACCGCAGTAATATTGGTAGCAATCAGCAGAATATCTAAGTCATCAGCGCGGATTGTCTGAACTTGACTTTGCAAGTCGTTAGACAGTTTAACCAGTCTGTCAGCGCGACTCTGACAATACTGCTCTAGTTTATTCCCGTCTAGATTTAGAGCGTACAAAATAATTTCAAATTGCTCTCGATTCAGATATTCAAAAGCTGGCAAGGTAGCGAAAGTTTCCGTCATCGCCCCGAAATGTTTAGTCAGGACACCAAGGCGAATTTTCGGTCTGTTCGCAGGTCTAGCCGGAAAAATGCAATCAAGCGCAGCGCCACGATTTTTCATGGCATATTCAATAATATCTGCCCGCTTTGTGTATATCTCCTTGAGATTTTCACTATTAAAGTACAGAGGAATAAAGTTAGCGCTTTGGGTGAAGAACGAGGCGATTTCCTGCCAGACTTGTGAGTTTTGGTTCTTGAAGATATTGCTATGCAAATAACTGACCCATCCCTGCACATACCGGCAATAATTGTCAGCCTCTCCTATTTGTTGAAAGAGAGTAGGCGCAGCAAACATAAATTTGAGGTAGTCGTTCACAAACCAATTAGGTATAACTGCATTTTCATAGTTCAGCAGTAACTGATCTGCACGACGGTAGAGGGCGGCTGCTAGTAGGTAGTTAATATCTTTGGGATTTTTAACTCCCTGGGAGAGATGCGATGCTAGTCGATCGATAACAGTCTTTTCGGCATCTGTCAGCGCTTCATCTTTGATGTTACTGTTGAGCAATAGCTGATGCGCCTTACCTGCATCACCGCCATAGGCATTTGCCAGTTGTTCTGCGGGCAGATTCAGCCAATAATTGGCAAGTTGGTGCCGGGATTGGCGGATGTTAGCGAGGTTTACTTCATTAGCTTGGTCTTTTTGGTACTCTCCCACATATTGGGACAGCAAAGTTAAAAATTGTTCGGGTTTGTTAAATTCAACTAATTCATTAGCTATTAAATTGCCGTGTTGCTGCCAAATCTGCTGTGACCAACGCACTTCTTCTGGTTTGTAAAGTTGAGAGTGGAGGTGAATAATTGTGGCTCTCATTAAGTCTAGTTTTGGGCGATCGCCAGCCATTTTTTGGGTTCTGCTAGATCCGTCGCCGTGCTGCCTGTAATAGAGATAAGGCTTAGGTAATCGATCGCCTAACCAGCCTTTTTCATAGGCAGACACCCAAAATTCCCAATCTTCGCATCCCAGCTTCATCACTTTTTTCAAGCCGCCTACTTGCTCGTAAATCTCCCTTCTAAATAGGGAAGTAGCAGGGGCTTGATTGTCTCTCAAAAACCGATTGGCATCAAAGTCACCGTGAACAACTAAATCGCAGTTTGCTCCGAAGTGCTGCACATCTGTATAGACAAAACCAACCTTCGGTTTTGCTAATAAAATTTCCACGCACTCCTCGATAAATTTGGGATGAAGTTTATCATCAGCATCTAGGAATAAAATAAACTTTCCTGACGAGTGCTGAACGCCAACATTTCTCGAATCAGCGGGCCCCGTGTTGGGTTTATCTATGAGGCGAAGCGATTTTTGAGGATACAGTTTAATTAAATATTTTCCCAAGTTGCTGGTATCATCAGTGCTGCCATCATTGACAATTATGCACTCCCAGTTTGGATAAGTTTGACTGACAACACTTTCAACAGCTTCTCTGAGTAAAGTTGCGTGATTGTAGCAGGGAATGATGACGCTGACGAGTGTTTCTGCGGAGGTGCGGTAGGGCATGGCATTTAGCTGTGATGGAGAGAGTGAAACAGGTACTGTAGTGGCTGGTTTTACACCTCGGCGAGTGATCCCATATTCATCCCATATTTGCCGAGTTTCTTGGTACGATATGGGCGATGAATGTTGCAAACCTTGTTGATTTTCGTAGTACAAGCCGAGAATTTCTGGCAAGTGCACAATGTTTTCGCTTTTGCCAATCCGCAGCCAAAATTCGTAATCGCCAGCCGCCGTAAATTCGCTTCGGAAATAGCCGTATTTTTCGTGCAGCAATTTTTTCCACATCGGCTGGGGGCCAATAATGCAGCGCCGTTCGAGTTCGCTGTAGTCAAAGGCTGGCCAATTCCAGCCCTGTTCGGCTTGGGTTTTGGCAAAGATATCGTTGGCTGTGCTGGTGATTAATTGATCTGCATAAACCAGACTTACTTCGGCGTTTTCATCCAAGTATTTCGCCATGATTTCTAGGGCATCGGGGCGGTGTCTGTCATCGGTATTAGCATTAGTCATGTAAGCTCCGCGCGACATCTTAATGCCTCGATTCCAGGCTGCATATAATGTCTCGCGGTCCAAAGTGCGATCGTACACAATATTCGCATATTTCGCTTGAAATTCCCGCACAACAGACTGTTCATTTTCTTGGGAACCGCTGTCAATTACTATGATTTCGAGTTGACCTTGTTTGTACAGCGTTTGCTCTACCAAGTCCTGCAAGCAGCCGCGGATAAATTTTTCGGAATTGTAAGTAGAAACGATCGCAGATACTTTAAAAGCCGACGGGACAGGCTGGGAGTTCTCACCATTCCCTAATTCCCCCTGCAAGCCTGCATCAGTTGGCTGTTGAACGGAAGGATTCTCCGAATGTGCGCGCTCAGCTACTTGAAGCAAAAGTGAGCTAACAGTTGCAGCCATTTTCGACCAAGAAAACTTCTTAGCTTGCTCTAACCCCGCCGCAATTAATGAGTTGCGGACAGCGGGCTGCTGTATTTCCTGCAAAGCATTGACAAGCCCAATAACATCATCCCCGTTTACATAAACCGCTGCTTGTCCTGCTACTTCTGGAATCGAACCGTTTGGACAGGTGATGACTGGACAACCGCAAGCCATTGCCTCAAGGACTGGCAACCCAAAGCCTTCATATTTCGACGGATAAACTAACACTGAAGCACCAGAATAAGCAGCTCTCAGTTCCGTGTCGCTTAGTTGCAGCGTGTGGACAGTATTCCCAGAACAGTACAATTTCAACTCTGGTTCTAATACAGGTTTGCCACCTGCACAGACTATATCAAAGTCAAACTTGTTGGCAAGTTGAAAAAAGGCTTTGAAGAATAATATCCCGTTCTTGTAACCATGCCAGCCTACCCTTTCGCCTACCAAAAGAAAATAGGGCTTGGTAATGCTGTATTTTGACTTAAAGCCTGAAACTTCTTCTCTATCGGCTGGCGAAAAATTGGCATCAATGCCACAGTGCGCTACAGCGATAGAATTTGAAGAAATCTGCGGAAAAACCTTTACTAAATCGCGGGCTGTGTTTTCGGAAATGGTGATGTAAGCAGAGGCGTGGCGGATACCGCAATGCTTTTCTCTCCACTCGGAATGACCAATATTTTGTCCCATCAACTCTGGGATCATGTCATAGGCCATGAATACCGATGGCGTTGACAAAGGCGTTGTATAATAAGTAGAAATAAATAAATCGGCTTTTTCTTCATCGCAGATTTGTTGGAGCATTTGGCGGTCTGCATCGGTTTTGTTGTAGTCGTAGGGGGCTACCTTCCGGTACTGAATGCCGGGAACTTTGGGGGCGGTTCCCGCTCTGTCAAGAACTATAATGTTTTGGGCAAAACCATTTTCTGCCCAGTTTTGTAGCAGCGATTTCCAGACGCGACCAATGCCGGTGCTGTTGAGCTGATAAAATACGCCGTCAATTACAATTTTTCTACTTTTTTCAGGAGGTATGACTGCGGGAGTTGTCATTGATTTGTGGTTCTCTCTGTTTTCAATTTTTCTCAGGGCTTCCTCGTAATCCTGTTGGAGTAATGAAGGTTTTTTCAATTCCGGCTCTTTGTAAGATGATAAGCTTTGAAAAAGTTGAGGGTTAATTTCCTTGTCGGAAAAAATATGCAATGAATCGCCGTTAGAGTAAAAGTTTAAATTAAATTTGTCGGCAATTATCGAGAGGGCTTTGCTGGTATAAATAGAAATGTGCTGACCTTCATCTAGGGCATAGTACCACCAGTCGTTGGGCTTGGGGTTGTTGGCTGGCAGCAGTTTGGTACTGAATAAAATATTGCGGGAAAATTTGAAGATTTTTTCGATTTCCACCAGAGGCTTAACAAAATGCTCAAATACTTCAAAAGCTGTCACTAATTCGTAGCTGTAGTTGCTTTTTTCGTCTGCCTCAAATCCTTGAGAAAATATATTTTTACAAAATTTATCATACCAAAAAAAATTAAATCCCAAATCTCTCATCATCCGAACAAATACACCGTAGCCACCCCCATAGTCTAAAAAATTAGCGTTGTGATTAAATAAATTAAAAATAATATTATTGGCGGCGTTTGAGAACATCGTACTTCTCGATAACATTCCCACGTCGCTGCTAGCTATGGCTTCTGAATAAGCCTGAGCAAGCCAGTAGGGTTCTTCTGTTTGAACAAAACCACAATTTGAGCATTGAAAATACTCGACGTTATATTTTTTTAGTACCCTAGCTGTCGCAAAGGTGTTGGTTGGACAATCACAGATATTGCACTTCATTTTGATTATTTAAACTTACAAAATTATTCAAGTAACTGCCTGTATTGGAATGCCGAATATTTCTGAGACTTAACTAATTTTCTAATAGTCCTAAGTGATTGCAGTGCGATCGGCTAGACTGTTTTTATGCTGACGATTGAACTCTTCGGACGGTTCCTCAAGGGTTTACCGTTATGTATACAACTGGTCAATCAACAGAAACATCCTACACCAATGCAGCCCAGACTCAGATATCCGATCGGGAGTCAGCCCCCTCAAGATTACTGTGACTAAAGGCTTGACAATTTTTTATTTCTGGTATATGTAACTGTTGAGTACAGCACCCGAATCTTCTGACGCAGCCCAGGGCTGTTCCGTTCCCGCGACCTCAGACCGCCACAGCATGGCCGGGATTCCTCACCACCCAAAAACAAGTTATAATTACGTTAAGATTGATGAACATAAATAAAAATTCCCAAATCACAGGGACTAAAAATTAGGAGGATCGACCTCGGTGAATAAACGGTGGAGAAACGCTGGCCTGTACGCACTGCTGGCTATTGTAGTCATTGCCTTAGCAACGGCTTTTTTTGACAAACAGCCCCCAAGCCGCGAAGTTTGGAAGTACAGTCAATTCATTCAGGAAGTCGAAGGCAAGAGAGTAGACAAAATAAATATCAGTTCCGATCGCAGCAAAGCCCTGGTCACAGCCCAGGACGGCAACAAGGTACTCGTTAACCTGCCGAACGACCCCGAACTGATCAACATCCTGACCAAAAATAACGTAGATATTTCAGTTCTGCCACAAAGCGACGAAGGCTTCTGGGTAAAAGCCCTCAGCAGCCTGTTCTTCCCGATTCTGCTTTTGGTCGGACTGTTTTTCCTGGTGCGGCGCGCGCAAAACGGTCCAGGCAACCAAGCCATGAACTTCGGCAAATCCAAAGCTAGAGTCCAAATGGAGCCACAAACTCAGGTGACTTTCGGCGACGTGGCCGGCATCGAACAAGCCAAGCTAGAGCTCGCAGAAGTCGTGGACTTTCTCAAAAATGCAGACCGCTTCACCGCAGTCGGAGCAAAAATCCCCAAAGGCGTGCTGCTGGTCGGCCCTCCCGGAACGGGCAAAACCCTGCTGGCAAAAGCAGTGGCGGGAGAAGCAGGCGTTCCGTTCTTCTCGATTTCCGGTTCAGAATTTGTGGAAATGTTCGTGGGTGTCGGTGCTTCCCGCGTCCGCGACTTGTTTGAACAAGCTAAATCTAACGCTCCTTGCATCGTATTTATCGATGAAATTGACGCCGTAGGTCGCCAGCGGGGCGCTGGTTTGGGCGGTGGTAACGACGAACGGGAACAAACCCTGAACCAGTTGCTGACGGAAATGGACGGCTTTGAGGGCAATACTGGCATCATTTTGATTGCTGCCACGAACCGCCCCGATGTACTCGATGCGGCGCTGCTGCGTCCGGGTCGCTTCGATCGCCAAGTTGTAGTCGATCGCCCCGACTTCGGAGGCCGCCTAGAAATTCTCAACGTTCACGCCCGCGGCAAAACTTTGTCGAAAGACGTGGACTTGGAAAAAATCGCCCGCCGGACACCCGGTTTCACCGGTGCGGATTTGTCCAACCTACTCAACGAAGCAGCAATTTTAGCCGCCCGCCGCAACTTGACCGAAGTCTCGATGGATGAAGTCAACGATGCGATCGACCGCGTGCTCGCTGGCCCGGAAAAGAAAGACCGCGTGATGAGCGAAAAGCGCAAAACCTTAGTAGCTTACCATGAAGCCGGTCACGCTTTAGTCGGCGCGCTGATGCCCGATTATGACCCCGTGCAGAAAATTAGCATTATCCCCCGCGGCCGCGCTGGCGGTTTGACTTGGTTCACACCTAGCGAAGATCGGATGGATTCTGGCTTGTATTCTCGCTCTTACTTGCAAAATCAAATGGCGGTAGCTTTGGGCGGCCGCATTGCTGAAGAGATTGTCTTCGGCGAAGAAGAAGTAACAACCGGTGCCTCGAACGACTTGCAGCAAGTGGCAAGAGTAGCGCGCCAAATGGTGACTCGCTTCGGAATGAGCGATCGGCTAGGCCCTGTAGCTCTGGGTCGCCAACAAGGCAATATGTTCATGGGTCGCGATATCATGGCTGAACGCGATTTCTCCGAAGAAACCGCAGCGACGATCGACGATGAAGTGCGTTTGTTGGTAGAGCAAGCTTACCGCCGCGCTAAAGATGTACTCGTCGGCAACCGCCACGTCCTTAATGCTTTGGCAGATATGCTAGTTGAAAAGGAAACTGTGGATGCTGATGAATTGCAAAATTTATTAGCTAATAGCGATGTGAAAATGGCGACGATCGCCTAGTCAATTTTGGATTTTGGATTTTGGATTTTAGATTAAATCTAAAGTTTGAAATCAATAATTGGGGTGATTCTTGGATTGTCGGGAATCGCCCCGATTTTTTTGTGGGCACACAGGAAGCAGCGAAAAAAAGCATTGGAGTAGCAAACCATGATCGTCACTGAAGATATAGCGCGTGAACTTGCACTTGATTGGGTAGAAGCTTGGAATACTCATAACCTCGATCGAATCATGTCCCATTACGCAGAAGATGTAATTCTGATATCGCCTGTCGCAGCGCAACTGCTAAACGAACCATCTGGGACAGTGACAGGCAAAGAAGCGCTACGAAACTACTTCAAAAAGGGGCTGGAAGTTTATCCTGACCTCAAGTTTGAGTTGCTTGATGTGATGTGGGGAGTTTCCAGTGTTGTCCTTTACTACATCAACCAAAAAGGCACGAAGGCAGGTGAGTGTATGGAAGTCAGTTCAACCGGAAAAGTGACTAAAGTTGTTGCTCATTACAACGGGTAGAGCGAGGTTATGCAAATGGCGGTAATATGGATGGCACAACCGAGCGATGCTGAGGCTTTACTTACTCTCGCTAGCGAGTCAAACGCAGTCCACTCGCCTGTTGTGTAAAGAAAATAACGCAATTTTAACCCCCCCTCGGAAACCGACGGAGGTTGGTTTTGCTTGTATATACGCGGTTTCAACCGCTCGGTCTTCCGATATGAACTGTATTGAATTATCTGGAGGCAAAATCAGTTAGCATGAATCATCAATCTTGGTTGACACTACTCAAAAAACACCGTGCGATCGCAGTCATCCGTTCATCAGAAAAGGAACTTGCTTGGCAGATGGCATCAGCGGTAGCAGCCGGAGGAATTCAGTTTATTGAAATTACTTGGAATACCCACAAAGCCGCTGAAGTAATTGCCGAACTGCGCTCGGAATTCCCTAGTTTTAGTATTGGCACTGGCACTTTATTAAACTTAGAAGAGTTGCAACAAGCAATAGACTGCGGCGCTCAGTTTCTGTTTACTCCGCACACTGATTTAACTATGATTAAAACAGCAGTTGACGCCGGAGTGCCGATCGTCCCCGGTGCTTTTTCTCCTACGGAAATTGTGACCGCGTGGCAAGCAGGCGCTACCTGCGTTAAAGTGTTTCCGATATCGGCTTTGGGAGGCGCGGCTTACCTGAAAAGCCTGCAAGGCCCCCTGGGAAACATTCCTTTAATTCCCACGGGCGGGGTGACGCTGGAAAATGCGAAAGTATTTATTGACGCCGGGGCGATCGCCGTTGGTTTAGCCGGAGACTTATTTCCTAAACACTTAGTGGAAAATCGCGATTGGCGCGCGATCGTCCAAATTGCACGAGATCTTACCCAAAACTTAACAACTTGTTAAGCGCTGTTTCCCAATTCAACATTTCAAATCTACAATCTAAAATAGGACAAGCCAATCTAAAATCTAAAATCTAAAATCTAAAATAGTACGAGGTGTGAGAAATGAACAGCATTATCAACTCAACTTACTTCCGCCGCGCTGGAACTTTCTGTGCCGCCTGGACCCTCACTTTTGCTACATTCTGCGGCGGTTCAATGACCGCATTTGCCAGCGAACAGCACAACATAATTGCCAATAAAATTATGTTGTTGCAGCAATCCAGCGAACGCTGGATTGAAATAGATTTGTCAAGACAAAGGTTAATAGCTTGGGAAGGAAATACACCCGTTTACGCGGTGATTATTTCCAGCGGCAAATCATCGACTCCCACCCGCACGGGAACCTTTGCCGTTGAAACCAAACACCGCGTTACTAGAATGACTGGGCCGGACTACGACGTGCCCGACGTTCCCTATACAATGTATTACGACGGAGGCATGGCAATTCACGGCGCTTACTGGCACAATTTGTTTGGCAATCCCGTTACTCACGGCTGCACAAATGTAGCTGTCAATCACGCTAAATGGCTATTTGAATGGGCCTCGGTGGGGACGCCAGTGGTGGTACACAAATCTCAGGTTTAGGGAATTGGGAATTGGGAATAGTCGAACACTATCAGTCTTGGACGCAGGACAGTCAGAAACCGGGTTTTTTGGCGAAATACAGAGGTTACAGCCCGCAGATTCGGTAAAAAACCCGGTTTCTTTATTCGGAGTGCATAAGTCCTTGTTTGCTTAGGCGTGCTTGCTTAACTGCTGCTTTTAATAACAATCCCAATTGTATAACACCTTACTAAAATCTAATTTTCTGAGGGCTGTTTCATCAATAAAAAAATTACCTATACCAGTGTCTCCCCACATAATATTTACTGTATCATTGCTGTCAATATCCATTTGGAATAAAAGAATTTTTCGCATGATTTCTCCCTCGCCGTTAGTAGCATATTCTCTGACATCGGCTTGTGTAAAATCAGGATAACCACCTATTTTATGACCAAAGGAAGGCGATATGTGTAGGTACTCATCCTCAATTTCAGGGTTCGTAAATAACTCCTTAAATTCCTCGCCTAAAAGTTCGGTAAATTGGTAGTCACTGGTACTAATCGGCGCATATTTTTTAGTAAATTGCAAGCTGCAACAGCCATCAACAGGAAAAGCTTCGGGTTTCGGCAAAAAATCATAATTGGTAATCATGTTTTCAACTTTGAAGTCTGGCTGAGGAAAATAGATTATTTTGAATTTTTGCTCGACTGCGGGATTATCTACATTGGCGTAATTGCCGAAATCTAAACCATATAGGTCATCGTCGGCTATATAGAACTGTAAGATGCCCAGATCGGGAAAACCATCTAAAGGCGGTATTTCATCAAAGTTGAGTTGCGCTAGCAAAAATAAATATTTACCGTCACAAGTTTTGGGATACTCAAAGCCTTTAGGTAAATAAGGAAATCCCCCAAATTTACTCTGCCACCAATTAACGTCATCATTATTCTGGGTTTGAATTTCGATGTAAGGTTTAATGGTAGCTTCGATTCTGTCGCGATACTTTTCTAGTTCTTGAGAGAGTGGACATTCTAGTTTGTAGTTCATCTGCTTTTAACAATTTGTTTTGAACCCAATCAGTAGGGTGCGCCGAAGCGCACCTTACCTGTAAAGTCTATTCTTAACTTAGCTGCACCACGGGTTTATCCTCTAACAAAGTTTCATTTGTCAGTAAATCTTCCACGGTAATTCGCAAAAAGCGCTGTTCGTCAACGCGGAATAAAACTTTTATGCGATCGCTCCCCGGATACCCAGCCGGCGTCAAGCGAAAACGAGCGTCTCCCTCGCTTTTGCTACTTATAGCGACGGAGACGCTTGCACTGCAACTCGAACAATTATTTATGATTCCGATTCCAGCGGCAACGAGATGACCTCTTCGTTTGATTAATGACTTACGGGACATCCTCCTGTCGTTAACCCTGTTAAGAAATTATTCGTGTCAAAGAAATGTTCTACAGACTCAATCTTTAAATCCTCTGTGACTTTAGCAATGCTAAGACCAATAATTTCAATGGTTTCTCCTGTCGCTTGATGATCTTTGTAAGATCCCTTAAAAGTACCCCAGTGTCTCCACTTAAACACAACGTTAGGAGGCCCTGCAACGACTTCGACTAATTCCCAGAGAAAGCCATCGGGAAAAGCTGTGTGAAAGAGGTTGTAGGAGGATTGAAAGGTTTCATCAGAGGCGCGGTAGTGCTCTGAGTTTTCTAGAAAGAGATTATAGGTTCCCTGATCTACAACTTCTTGGGCTGTGTATTCTTTTCCTCCATTCGTGCTCATACGGAATTTATCCGTAACTACAGATATCCATTGTTGGGGATTGGTTTTGAAGGATGCTTCCATTTCAAATGTTCTCACCAAATTATAGGCGATCGCATTCAAAGACCCTTCGGCATGATTGTGTTTCCTTTCCTTTTCCAAGAAAGCATTAGTGCGAGAATAGTCTGGACGATTTCCGTCCCGCCATTCTACTCCATCATCCTGTTTCAGAACTTCTTCTCTATCTTGCACCCAGAGGGGTAAGCCGGGAGTTGTACTCATACCTGTTAATCTCCTAGGATTTGGGTTAATGAAAATCTTGATAGTACAATGAAAGGCTGACGGTTCTGATTGAAGAGTATTTTCAATAAAAATGTAGCAGAAAATTGTCCCCCTGTCAATCCTACGCAGCCATAAACCTAACTATCTGCATAGGTTGTCGTCTCCAATAGACATCTCCAAAAACTAACTGGTTCCTAGGAAGAGCCTGGGAACCAGTAATTTCTTAGTCCCCCTCTGCTCGGACGAAAGTTTGACTCTATGCAGGGATTTCAAGTTCCGAATTATCAACCAAATTATCTAAAGTCTATCCTTAACTTAACTGCACCACAGGTTTATCCTCTAACAAAGTTGCATTTGTCAACAAATCTTCCACGGTAATTCGCAAAAAGCGCTGTTCGTCAACGCGGAACAAAACTTTTATGCGATCGCTACCCGGATACCCAGGCGGCGTCAATTGAGCGATGCTGCGTGCTCCTTCTTTATCATTTAAGGGCTGTACCGATGTTTGACCCGCGAGTTGGCGAGTAATTAGCCTGTCGCCGTCAAAATATATCTCCGTGCCGCCAGTTTCCGCTCCCAATTCGCCGATAATTAATTCTATACTCGGCTGATTTTCTAAAGAAGCTCCCAAGACTAATTCTACCGGTTCGCTCATCGGATAAGACTGGCCGGATTTAATTAAACTGTGCCAACTGTGGCAATTGTCGCGGCGGTTCCAGTAGCGAATGCCGTAACTGTGATAGAGAAAATCTTTGATTTCTAGCCCTTGACTCAGTTGCAGAGCACCTTGGGCGATCGCCTCAAAGGGTTTGTCGCAGCGAATTTTTGCGGGATCGAAATATTGCTGCACCCAACGCCCGACAGCGGGAATTTGTACAGTACCGCCAACTAGCAAAACTGCATCGATATCCCCAATTTCTAAGCCTTGACGCCGCGCTTGCTGCAATACTTGATTCATGCACTCGTCGAGTTTGTCAAAAAACTTATGTTCAGCGAGGATAGATTCAAAACGAGTTCGGCCTAATTCTAATTCGTAACTCTCAAAATTTTCGTCATCAAAATAAACCTCAACTGCCTGATTCACTAAAGACAACTGAATCTTTAACCGTTCTGCCAATCTCGTTGTAATCGGAGATTTTGCCAGCCCTTTTGTTTGAACAAAATAGTCAACCAGCCAATTATCAATATCAGAACCGCCTAAATTTTGTCCGGCTTTAGCCAAAACCCGGGCAACTTTTGTTTTTTGCGCTGAAGATTCAGCTAATAGCTTTTCGCCCCACTTCAGAATAAAACCGAGGGGCTTTTTGTCGGAGGAAGCGTCCAAACGCACCAAAGAAAGGTCGAGAGTTCCGCCGCCGAAATCAATGACTAACAGATTTTCGCGATCGGCCAAACCGTAACCCAAAGCAGCCGCCGTAGGTTCGTCCAACATCCGCACCTGTTCTACTTGCAGAGATTGTGACACTTTGCCCAACCAATGGCGGTAAGCTTCAAAACTATCTACCGGTACAGTAAAAATCAAAGAATCGATCGGCAAAGGCAGTTCGCGAATTGAGTCCACAATTTGGCTCAAATACCACTCACCTACTTGTTCAAAAGTAATAAGTTGCCCGTCAAGTTCCGGCACAAAACCCTGAACAGAAGTGCCAATTCCCCGCTTAAAATTGCGGAAAAACCGAGAATCTCCACTCAAATCAAGGCCTCTGTCGCGAACTTGCTGACCGAGTATTACTTTATTTGCCACAGCGTCCTCAACGTAGAGTAAACTGGGAATTAGGGGTGGGTTTTGAACCGAGATTGCCGACAATCCCGGTAATTTCAAAGTTTCGGGCTGCTGGAGGACTTGATTCCAGCGAGCGACGACGGTGTTGCTAGTTCCAAAATCAATTGCGATCGCCATTCAGCCAAAATACACAGCTACGAGGGATTAAATCATATTATGGTATTTGGAGCCCCAAATGCAAATAGACGCTCAAATTCAGCTTGGATAAATACTTTGTTGCAACCAAAACTGCTTTAGTGGCGGAGTCTTCCATTTTGTGCAACTGCATATTTTTCGTTGCAACAAATAAGCGCCACTTTTATAATAGTTACAAAACTCATACCATTTTAGATTTTAGCTTAAAAGCTTTGGAATAAGTGACTGCATAAGGGTTTGGAGTACGGATCTACAGTTCATTTTTTTTAAGTGGTATCACCTGTGCGCCGCCGCCAAGCTTTTACCTTTGATATCAATCCTATGTTCAAAGGAAGCGTGAAAAATGCTGGACATGGGCGATCGCAAATCAGCACTATTGGCTCTAACACTGCTTGTCCCTGCCGCTAGTATTGGTATCATAGCAGCCTTGTATATTGCCCCGGGACGCTGGGGACAAACACTCTCAGTCTTGTGTCAACTTTGGTTGCTAGTTTTTCCGATCGCGTGGTCTGTTTTTGTCGATCCCAAAAAGCTCAGTTTATCCCTGCCCAAGCGCCAAGAATTGCTGGCTGGAGCTATTTGGGGAATATTCATGTTTGCGGTAATTCTGGGTATCTATCGGCTTTTCGGCCAGCACTGGATCGATCCTGTAGTTGCTAAAGAAAAATCGCACCAATTAGGTATTAGCAGCGCTAATATTTACTTGATTGTTGAAGCATATTTTGTGCTAGTTAACTCCTTGATCGAAGAATTTACTTGGCGGTGGTTTGTCTGCAACAAGTGCCAGATTCTCATACCGGGAACAAAAGCAATATTTCTGAGTTCGCTATTTTTCACGCTCCACCACATTTTTGTAATAGCCGCTTACAGCGACTGGCAGGCTGTGATCTTAGGCTCCTTAGCTGTCTTCGCCGCTGGGATAATTTGGTCGCACTCTTATCTGACTTACGGTTCGCTTTGGTCGAGTTATATCAGCCACGCGATCGCAGATTTAGCCCTAGCAACTCTTGGTTGGCAAATCCTCTTTAACTAGCTGCTGTTTCAGCGACTATCGCCGACCATTCTACAGTAAAAATTGACCTTTTTCCCAACTCGCTCTCCTGACTAATATCTCCCCCCATCATCTGACATAATTTCTGGGCGATTGCCAGTCCCAAACCCGTACCGCCGTACCTGCGAGTAGTAGACTCGTCCGCTTTTGCCTGCTAATAGGGTTTTGACTGCCGGATATTTGCTGAGGTTTATTAGTTGCTTTCGCTCAAGTAAGTTTGGGTTGCGATGATCGATTAATTGAGCTTTTTTGTCTACCCAAAAAGCGAAGCATATTTTCTAGAGGCGGACTTTGCCGAGCGAGCGAGGTCGCTTAATAATATACCTATAATAGCTACTCCTTGATTTTTTCCCACTTGGTCGGCAGATTTATCAGTTGAATTTAATTGATGTGTGTGAAAAAATTGTTGTTTAAAATTAGTTGCTAGTTTGAGAAGGTGCTTGGTTGTAAAATCGACGCTGCCACCAACTGGCAAGCCTAAATATTTTTTTGGAAATTGCTCAACGGCGTCGGCGTTGGGGTTTCCGTAAGTTCCCGTAATTTCGTTTTTGTAGTACCCAAGTTGTTTGAGTTGCGGCTGCAATTGGCTGACTGAATTTCCTCGATCGCCCAAACTTAAAATAGCAAATTCCCGACTGGGTGTTGAGAAAATAACTGCGGGTTTTCCAGTTAAGCGATATGTCAAAGCTTCGCGGGTAATTTCAGTGCCAGCAACTCTACTTTTAAAGCAATACCGATCGCTGCGGTTGATGCGATCGCCCGGTGTGCCGCTGCCGCGGGCGACAACGTACCTTTCTAAATTGTCAGCTTCGGCAAGGTATATGTGGCTGTAGCTGCGGTTGATGCCAACTAGCAGCGACAAGTGTTTGCTGGCATTCCTGCTGATTGTACAGGGTGCTTGACTGATGCTGTGCAAGAATCGAACGTTCATATCTTCCCACCGGCAGATGCTTTCTGTCAGGCATCTGACTTTAATTCTAGGTTTTGTTTTGCTTGCGATCGCATAATTTTAGCTGCATGAAAACTGGCCAACATATCGCTGCAAGCATCGGCGGCACAACCCCCAATAGCACACCGATTGTCATCCGCAATTGCAAACTTAGGAAAAATGATGGTTTCATAACATGAAATTTTTTGTACGCGAAATCGTTTGATACATACCACGAAGTTGCTGCTACTGCTTAGGAGTCAAGGTTTGCACGATATAGACCGCTCAATCTTGAGTATTCCTTTGATCTTTATAGGGTCATTTGATAATTTGCTGCTGAAGTTGTGTTACGGTAATTACTTAGACCGGAATTGGAGCGGAACGCTACATATACTCTGCCCCGCAGTGGCAGTCTCTTTTGGGAACTTTTTCATGCGATCGCCTTTTATTAACAAATTTAAAACTGACGCAGCTAATTAAATTTATATCGGTGAAACTCTATCTTTTGTAGCACGATTGGGAAACTTATTTTTTCAAATAGTGGACGCATCAACCAGGTTTTTTTAGGAACATACGACAACTGATGGCAAGGGAGAGCGCTTGAAAAATCGGCTTTCTCTGCTCATTCGCACGTCCACGACAGTGATTCGCGCGATCGCGCCCCAGCAGGTATCTGAGAAAACCACCATCTCATAATCTTGACAAAATAGGATATTGTGTCCCGCCATACCGACAGGACAGTTATCAAAAAATCCAAGCCACCGCTCGATGTTTAGCTCTGTTATAGGGATGGGCAATCAACATTTTCAAGGTAAGAATTACCTTCTTTAATGAGTATATTTTTTTGCCAAAGGCTATGTCACTCTACTGAATATTGTTGCTAATGCTACCTTTATCTCCCCATTCAAACTTGGATGATATACGGTTTACCGTATATGCCTATCTCTGCGTTAGTAAATGATGTTATGTTGAACCGAGGGTGTTGTCTAGCTTGGTGTTTGTAGCGAAAAAAGGTTTTATTTTATGAGGTATCTATCTTCAGGATGAAATTTCGTTTAGCTGCAAATTATCCCTATGGGAACTGTTTCGCGCTCATATCAATCGTTACTATCAGTGCAACGACAGTGAAGTTTTGACCGAAGAACGAGACGCAAGCCCCTGGCTTTAGACACGGGGATAAGTCGGCAGCGGTTTCAACCGCCTTCAATA
>NZ_JAUBUG010000055.1:0-49358 GCF_036705345.1 Microcoleus sp. B3-D2 | reverse complement strand
GAAGGAAGAAGGAAGAAGGAAGTTCGGCAACGGATTGTGTAACGGATGTAACGGATGTAACGGATGTCAGTCCGATGGAAGTCGGAAGAAGGAAGAAGGAAGAAGGAAGAAGGAAGAAGGAAGAAGCAATAAAAGTTAGGGACTCGGCCGTTGAAACCGCTTAAGAGTCAAACTTTCGTTCCTCTGGCTTGAGACTAAAGAATAAAGCCCGTCGGCTACCGCGAACCTTTGCAAACCCACTTCCACAAAGGATGACTCGGCCCCCGCTGGCGAATGCGCCGCACTTGTTGTTCCAAACCCTGTTTTTCCCGCAGGGGCAATCCTCGCACCATATTGCGACTTTGCCAAGTTAGCACCGCTAAAGTCATTCCCAAGCACAAACCCAAACCGAGAGTTGGCCAGCGATTAAAAGATAAACCGTAGCGCACCGCCGCCCAAGTTAAGTGTTCTAACCACAAAGCGATTTCGCGGCGCAAACCCCAAATGCTCAAAGAACCGACGCTAATCCACAGTAATATCACAGTTAACCAGCGGCCATAAACTGTTAGTTTGTGAAGCCTTTGGACTTCAATTTGAAAATTTGCGTCGCTTTCATTAGTCATTAGTCATTAGTTATTAGTCATTAGTATTTAGGGTACCCAGCGCGCAGCTTACCGCTATAAGTGGCGCGTCAAACCATTTTTTTGTCTTAGTCCTGAGTTAACCGTTAACAGCAGTCAGCAGCTTAATAACTAATGACTGATGAGCGATGACAATTAAACTTCCTCTGACTGGTTGATTCCTTCTGCAGGGACGGGGATAGAGTGGGCCGTGCGAGTGCGCCACCAAGCTAGCAGCGTACTGGCAATGAAAATACTCGAATACGCACCCGCAATAAAGCCGACAATCAATGCTAAAGCAAAGTATTTGAGGGTTTCGCCGCCAAACAAAAAGATTGAAAACAATGTCAGCAGCGTTGTCATCGTCGTGTTAATTGACCTTCCCAGCGTCTGCATGACCGCATCATCGACAATTTGATTTATCGACTGTCCCGGATTTAGCTTGATTACTTCGCGCACGCGATCGTAAATTACCACTGTATCGTTAACAGAAAAACCGATAATTGTCAAGAGAGCGACCACAAATAAGCTGTCAACCTCCACTCCTTGAACTAAACCCAAAAACGAGAAAACACTAAGAGTAACCAACACGTCGTGGAACAGAGCAACGAAAGCAAAAAAGGCATAATCCAACTGAAACCGGAATGTTAGATAAACCGTAATTCCCGCAAAGGAAAGGAATAAAGCCAACAATCCCGAAGTAAATAATTGTTTACCGAGGGTAGGCCCAACCGTATCAATTTGAGTAGATTGAGGAGCAAAAGCGCCTATCTTTTCGCTCAAAGCTGTTTGCAAATTAGTCCGCTGTTCGACATCCAAAGTTTTCGTTCGTAACGATAAACCTCGCTGTTCTTTGCCGATAACTTGAATGCTGCTGCCACCTAAACCTTGGCTGTCCAGGACTTGGCGGACAGCAGCAAGATCGATCGGTTTACAATTTTCCGGTTTCGTGCAGTCGAGTTCAAATTGCAGGCGAGTGCCGCCGATAAAATCTAAACTGGGGCGCAGCGGTGCGCGAATGTCGGGACGAGTCCAAGAAATGGCCATCGACACTATACCTGCAAGGATTATAGCGGCGGAAATACTCCACCAGAGCGATCGTTGTTTGATTACACTGAATTTCATAATTTGAAGGAAGAGGGAAGTTCGGCAACGGATTGTGTAACGGATGTAACGGATGTAATAAGGAAGGAAGAAGTTAACACTTAACAGTTAACAGTCAACTGTCAACTGTTAACTGTTAAGTGTTAACTATTAGCAGTTCTCGACAAACCGGGACAGAACCACTGAGGTTTCCGCAATGCTGGAAAGCTCAATACTACGAACAGCAGAGTGCGGCTGCAAGTGAGCGCAGTAAACATACTCACTCCCACCCCCAATGCCAGAGTTACAGCAAACCCTTTAACTAAACCAGCGCCCAACCAGAACAAAGCAGCACAAGCAATAACTGTTGTGACGTTACCGTCTAAAATGCTGGAAAAAGCGCGGTAAAAACCCGATTCGACCGATCGATAAAGCGATTTTCCGGCCCGCAACTCTTCCCGCGTGCGCTCAAAAATCAGCACGTTAGCATCCACTGCCATCCCGATGCTGAGCACAAAACCAGCAATTCCCGGCAGCGTTAATGTCACTCCCAAAAGCACGAAAGCTGCCCAAGTTAACAGAGCATAAATTAACAGCGCAATATTGGCAATTACGCCGGGGAGTCGATAGTAGGCAACCATGAAAATCAAGACTAAAACTAAGCCGCCTATACCTGCGTTAATACTGCTTTGAATGCTGTCTTTACCCAAGCTAGCGCCGATCGTGCGGTTTTCTACAATTTCGACCGGCACAGGCAAAGCGCCACCCCGCAATTGCACTGCTAAATCGTTGGCTTCTTGCGTTGTAAAGTTGCCTTGAATTACGGCACTCCCACCAGTAATTCCTGTTTGGGCAAATTCAACGCCGACGACTGGAGAACTGATCATTCTTTCGTCTAGGAAAATACCGATACTGCGTCCGGTGCCTGCTAAATTTTTAGTGAGTTGGGCAAATAGTTCGCCTCCTTTGGTATCGAAAACGAGAGCAACGTTCCAGTTGTTCCCAGAGGCCAAGGGTTGAGGTTGAGCGTCTTTGAGGTTTTCGCCACCGAGGCCGCTGCTTTTGAAGAGTTTGGCGATCGCCTCATTGCTTCTTTTCAAAGCAGCCTGATTTTCTTTAATAGCAGCCTCATTCGGGCTAGCTTTCAATTCTGCTTGTTTGACCAGCAATTCCTGCTGCAACTGCCTCTCAATGGCTAATTGTGTTTCTGTTCCTGGCAGTTGTTCCAGAAATTCTAGCTTGGCGGTGCCGCCCAAAACTCGTTCTGCTTGCTGCGGGTCATTTACTCCGGGCAACTGCACGAGAATTTGGTCTTCTCCTACTGTTTGGACTAATGCTTCGGAAACTCCCAAACCGTTAACCCGGTTTTCGACAATCCGCCGCACTGCTTCTAACATTCCCTGGTCAATTTTGGGAATTGTGGGGGTAGTTTTTACTTGAATTGTGAGTTGCGACCCTCCTTGCAAGTCTAATCCCAGCCGCGTCGGAATTGTTACTATTACAGTAATGGCAGCGATGATTAAAACAAAAATTAGGGCTAATAGGGAACGTTGTTTTTGCATATTTAATTATTAGTCATTGGTCAGTTGGCAGTTGGCAGTTGGCAGTTATCAGTTGGCAGATTTTAGTTATCAGTCATCAGTCATCAGTCAACAGTCATCAGTCAACAGTCAACAGTCAACAGTCAACCAATGACTACTGACTAATCACTATTTATACTCGCAAAGCTACCATTTTTTGGACTGCCTCGACAATTTGAGTGGGCTGGACAATGGTCAGTCTTTCCAAATTGCCGTTGTAAGGTGTCGGAATATCTTGTGAAGACAGCCGCAAAACCGGTGCGTCGAGTTCGTCAAAAAATCGATCGCTAATCGAAGCAATTAGTTCGGCACCAATGCCTCCTGTTTTCATGCACTCCTCTACAATAATTACTTTGTGAGTTTTGCGAATGGATGCGCCAATTGTCTCCATGTCCAGGGGTTTGAGAGAAATCAGGTCGATTACTTCTGGATCGTAACCTTCTTTTACCAGTGCGGGCACGGCTTGCATGACGTGGTGTCGCATCCTCGAATAAGTCACGATTGTGACATCTTTGCCCGATCGCACAATTTCTGCTTTGTCCAGCGGCACTAAATATTCTGTTTCTGGCAAATTTTCTTTGAGGTTGTAAAGAAGAACGTGCTCGAAAAATAGAACGGGGTTATCGTCGCGAATGGCTGATTTTAAGAGTCCTTTGGCGTTGTAGGGAGTCGAACAGGCAACTATTTTCAAACCCGGTACAGCTTGGAAATATGCTTCTAAGCGCTGGGAGTGTTCCGCGCCGAGTTGCCGGCCCACGCCGCCTGGCCCGCGAATTACCATTGGCATTTTGAAGTTGCCGCCGGATGTATAGCGCAGCATTCCGGCGTTGTTGGAAATTTGGTTGAAGGCCAGCAGCAAAAAGCCCATGTTCATGCCTTCGATGACCGGCCGCAGTCCCGTCATTGCTGCGCCTACTGCTAGGCCTGTAAAGCTATTTTCGGCGATCGGGGTGTCGAGCACTCTAAGTTCGCCGTATTTGTTGTAGAGGTCTTTGGTGACTTTATAGGAACCGCCGTATTGACCTACGTCTTCGCCGAGTACGAATACGGCGGAGTCGCGGGCCATTTCTTCGTCTAACGCCTCGCGGAGGGCGTTGAACAATAAGGTTTCTGCCATAGGAGGTTAAGCAATGATTGCAGGAGGGTCAGACTAGAATCTTAACCTTTTGGGGGTGTGGATGAGGAGGCGATCGCAAATTTGACAGTTAAAACCTGAGATTTGGCCAATCTGTATCATAACATTTGTATTATGTCAACGAATATTTAAGTTAAAATAATACTAACTTGCCTGCCCACAGCAGAGGAATATTATGCTCCAGACAAAAACTCAACTCACTCTGGAAGAGTTTCTCACTCTTCCCGAAGGAGAAGGCGATATTACCTACGAACTTATTGACGAGCAAGCAGTACCGAAAATGTCACCTAAAAAATTTCATTCTCGCGTCACCAGAAGCCTAATAAAACTCCTCGAACAGTGGGGTGACGAACGGGGAGAAATTGGTGTAGAATGGGCGGTGAAATTAACCCGCCACGGGCGAGACTGGGTGCCAGTACCCGACCTTTTATATGTTTCTTACCAACGCTTATCTCCTGACTGGAATCAAGATGAAGCCTGTTTTGTAGTCCCGGAATTAGTCATAGAAATTATTTCACCAGAACAAACTTTCGGTCAGTGAGCTGCTAAAGCGAGAGATTATTTAGATGCTAAGGTATTGCGGGTGTGGATAGTAGATAGCAAGGCGAGAAGCATTACAGTTTTTTACCCCGATGCAGCACCGCAGACTTATATGGGAGATACCCTATTAAAAGATCCACT
This sequence comes from Microcoleus sp. B3-D2, assembly GCF_036705345.1. NCBI lineage: Bacteria > Bacillati > Cyanobacteriota > Cyanophyceae > Oscillatoriales > Microcoleaceae > Microcoleus > Microcoleus sp. B3-D2. The sequence goes on along the minus strand of NZ_JAUBUG010000055.1, from coordinate 44,280 downwards.
TTTTGAGGGATTAGAATTTACTGCGAATCAGCTATTTCAAATGGCAAAAATACCACCAACATTCTCTTAGAAACCAAACTTTTTGTAGAAGTAGGGTTGGTGGATATTCTGTTTTTTGAGTGAGAATTTATTAATTGCTCATTCATCGGTAAACTAACAACTAACAAATAACAACTAACGAATAACTAATGACTAATTTCAGCAAAATGTTTTTGCAATAAATCGTGAATAAATCGATAACGCCGATCGCCCGTTTTTTGCAGCAACAAGCGATCGGTCGCAGCATCGAGAAAACGCTTGTAATCCCAAGGAATGTAGCCGTTCGACCACAGCACGAAGCGCAAGATAAAACCTTCAATCCCCGGAATTCCAGGCAACAAAGCACTAATTACCGCAGCAACAGCACCCGCAATTAATCCCCAAATCGACCCGGAAACGAGGGTGGCAATTAATCCCACAATCACCCAAATCAGGCCGCCAAGCAGCTTAACTCCAAACTGATACTTGCGCCGTTCATCGGCTGTTTGCAGCCAGCTAGACGGTATGCGATCGAGGTAAAATTCTTGAATTCCTTGCTGTTCCATTCTTCTGGCCAACCAGCCCAGCCAGTGGCGAATTTGTTCCGGCCGCAGTTCTTTACCTCTGGGATACTGCTTGACTTGTCCGGTGATTTGGTGGCGAATATAGGCAGTTAACAGATATTTGCGCTGTTCTTCGGCAGAAGTTATGCGCTTCCAAGCTTCGATTAAAATATCGTCGTAAGCCAGAGCCATCATGCTCAAAAGCAAGGGAACTTTTGCTATTTTCAACAACTCCGGCTCGCGCTCTATGCTGTACCAAAGTTCGCGGCTTCTAGCTTCTAGCAGATAATTTTGAATTTGAGTTTCTGTTAAAGGTTTCAATAAAACTGCGGCTTGCAGGCGAAATCTAGTTTCGCAGTTTTTGTAAGCTTCAAAACTGCTGCAAGCTACTAAATGTTTGGGTTTAAATTCGCTTTCAAAAAACTGATTGATTGCTTGAATACAGATATTTTGGCGGTGGGTTTCCACTTCGTCCAAGCCGTCGAGGAGAGGCAGCAATTTTTGTTCGGCGACCCATTTTTTGCCAACAGCAGGAGAGATGCCGTATTTGAACTGAAGTTGAGCAATTAACCAATCTGCGATCGCCCCGGATTCTGCTTTCCACGATCCGAGTTCAAACAGCACTGGTACTGGCAAACTAGCATCTTTTTGGGCGCGGGAAATTAACAGCCGAGCTAATTCTAGCAGCGTCGTAGTTTTGCCTGCACCCGTCGCTCCCAAAATTACCAATTTGCCGCCGGTGCGATCGAATACTTTAGCCATGCTGGCTTTGGGAGGAAGCCGAAAACTCGGACGGTTGCCCGCTTTCACTTCCACATCCCAACAGCGGTTAACACCAAGAGGCGACGAGTCTTGACTGAGGTTAGCCAGTACAGCGGCGTGCAAAGACTGCGCCAGGCCTGCTTGGACTTCCTGCTTCACCTTCTCCAACAATCGATCGCGAGGCGGTTGTAATCTCAGAGGAATCAATTTTGACATTTTATGTACCTCGCGCTGAACGCTTACTTTCGCAAATTGGCGCGCAAATAACCCAGAGCAAGATTACCATCAGTATAGGCGTCCAGTATATATTGACTCAAATTATTGCGACAATTATGGATCTGAAATTTTATCTAAAAATCCTGACCCTGTGGGCCGCACTAGGTATTTCCACATAAATTAACTGGCGATCGCCCCAACTCCCAAACAAAAATTATTAGTATAGATACAGAGAGGGTTTTTTATGTCATTTACGAAGGCTCAAATCATCACAGTAAGCTTAGCAGGAGTGGCAACAGCGGTGGGAGTGGCTGTTGCAACTATACAGTCGGGTGCGATGAAAGAATCCCATCCTCCCCTTGCTGAATCGCCCGCATCCACCAGAAACCAGATTGCAGGGCCGACGAACAACCCCGAATCTCGGCAACCCGAACCTCTGCAAGCACAAACCCCGGCTAGGGAATCTCCTCCATCTCAATCTCAACCAGGCAAAACCCCAGCACTTCAACCCTCGCTAGTTGGAGGAGTCTCTGGGCCAAAAGTTGAGCCAGTAGTTGTCACACCGCCAAATTCGGGTTGCAAAATCACCCAAGCTGTAGTCAGCGATCCGAATCCACCGCTAAATGTGCGATCGAGCCCCCAAGTAAGGGGCAGCCAAATTGTAGGAAAACTCAAAAATAATACCTTTGTTTCAGTCGCCGAAGAACAAAACGGTTGGCTGCGAATTACCGATCCAGTTCCCGGTTGGGTTGCGAAAAGACGCACCGAAAGCAGTTGTTCTAACGTCAACCAGCCGATTAATTTTTTGCCGGGAGGAGATGAGGCCATCGTCAAAGGTAGAATTATCGGTGGCGGCAGCCACTCTTACCGGATTCGCGTTAGAAAAGGTCAAACAATGACTGTTAGGAATCGGCAAGAAGTTTTCCCGCAAATTATCACTCCCGGTGGCAAACTTTTAGCCGGAGATCCTTATCAAGGCAATGAAACAGAGTGGACTGGAAAAGTCCCAGTAACAGGCAGTTACACATTACAATTAGACTCTAATTTCCGAGGATACGAATACGAATTTTCCGTAAAACTGCAATAACTTTTCTGACATATTTAGGAACACGGCACTGCCGTGCCCCTACCCGGATTTGCGACTTTTAATAAATAGTATAATTAAGGAATCGTTCCAAGCGATATATCAAGAATCGCAAATTTCTGCCAATCTTCAGAGTCAAAGTGCCACCATTCAGTTGTTATACCGATAAATCCGTGTTTTTTCATCGCATCCTTAAGCACTTGACGATTTTTCCGAGATTCGGCGCTGCCGCCTTGATAATCTCCGTGAGCTTTTTCGGTAAAATCATCGTAAGGTGTAGGCATTTCTAATTCTTTGCCGGTGCGATCGACTAAAGTCAAATCAATAGCAGCACCGCGATTGTGCCGCGAACCCCTAGCAGGATTGGCCACATAGCGCGGATCTGGCCAAGCTTGCCACATTTGCTTAGTGACAGAGAAAGGCCTGTAGCAATCGTAAACTTTCAAACCCAATCCGATTTTTTCCAAATCTGTTTGAACCAGCGCTAACTGTTGAGCAACAGAACTTCTCAAAGCGCATTTTGATATAGGGTAAAGTTTTCGTTTCAAAAAATTGTTAGTAGTGGCGTACCGGATATCGAGGCGAATGTTGGGATTTACGGTGCGGATGTCAACCAGTCGCGCGGAACGGGGAAGTTGACTCATGAAAATACTTTCAGGTACTACTGGGTTTGGTTCTGGTTGGGTAATTTGCACTTGTGGCGGCTCCTGGGCGCGAATAGATGTTGTATAACTCAGTGTGGTTGTAGATAGTAATACGAGGATAAATACAATTAAATATTTTGTAAATCGGTTTAATTTCATAGCTGTGTTAAGTGGATATTTAATAGAGTTTTTACATTTCCTATCTTGGAGAATTTTCGCGCTTTTCGTGTTGTCTGTCATCCCGCCAGACCGACAGGGGTTGAAACCCCTGTCTCATAGCTAAAGTCCTCTGAAGAGGACTGAAATATTTCTCTAAAACTTTTATTTTATGAGTCTTTCAGTCGGTTTTAACCGACTTTAGCTCTGAGACGGGGGTTTCAACCCCGGCGGACTGTCCGACTGTCCGACTATCCGACAAGCCCGAGAATGATCGATCTGATTTAATTGTTAATTATCCTCAAATTCCCAAGCGTTGATACACTAAATCTAAGTGCCTCAATTGATACTGCGGATCGAAACAATCATCAATTTCTTTGGTGGTCATCTTAGCTGTTACCCGATCGTCCTTAGCAATTAAATTGTAGAAATTGCCGCCCGGTTTGTTCCAAGCTTCGTGAGCACAAGATTGCACAATTTTGTAGGCGTCTTCGCGACTCGTGCCTTTTTCTACTAAGGCTAACATCACCCGCTGGCTGAAGATGACTCCGCCGTAAAGGTTCATGTTTTGCTTCATGTTTTCGGGATAGACTAGCAGGTGTTTTACTAAGTCTGTGGTTTCTACTAACATAAAGTGAGTTACTGTAGAACTGTCGGGCAAAATCATCCGTTCTACGGAACTGTGAGAGATGTCTCTTTCGTGCCAAAGTGCAACGTTTTCTAAGGCTGCGACGGCGTTGGCGCGGACGATTCTCGCCATCCCTGTGAGTCTTTCCGATCGAATCGGGTTGCGTTTGTGGGGCATGGCGGATGAGCCTTTTTGCCCTTTGGAAAAGAATTCTTCGACTTCGAGAACGTCGGTGCGTTGCAGGTTGCGGATTTCTACTGCAAAACGCTCGATCGATGCTGCTAACAGTGCTAAGGTTTGGACGTATTCGGCGTGTCGATCGCGCGAAATGACTTGAGTCGATGCGGTATCGGGTTCGAGTCCGAGGTTTTGACAGGCGATCGCTTCAATTCGCGGATCGATATTAGCATAGGTTCCGACTGCGCCGGAGATTTTGCCGACTGCAATGGACGATCGCAAATTCACTAATCGGGCGCGGTTGCGAAAGACTTCTGCCAGCCATCCTGCTAGTTTAAAGCCAAAGGTGATGGGTTCGGCGTGAATTCCGTGCGATCGGCCAACCATGACGGTATTGCGATGCTGTTGAGCCTGATAGCGAATAGCTTGACTCAATTCTTCGACACGTTCTAACAAGATATTGACGCTAGCGACTAATTGCAGCGCCAAAGCGGTATCGAGCACATCGGAACTGGTTAAGCCGAGGTGAATGTAGCGGCCGGCATCGCCTACATATTCGTTGACATTTGTCAAGAAGGCGATCATGTCGTGGCGGACTTCGGCTTCAATTTCGAGGACTCGTTTGGGGTCAAAATTAGCCTTAGCTTTGATTTCTTCGACTGCGGCGGCGGGGATGTAGCCGAGTTCGGCTTGAGCTTCGCAGACAGCGATTTCTACTTGCAGCCAGCTTTTGAGTTTGGCGGTTTCAGTCCAGATGTTGCCCATTTCGGGCAAGGTGTAGCGCTCTATCACGGTGGGAGTTGGGGAATGCGATCGTCCTATTGTACCGCTATGTGGCACTGGGGATAGGTCGGGTTGGCAGGGGCGATGACTCAATTTTTTGTGTATATGAAATATATTTACACCAAATTGGTGCAAAAAAAACACCTAAAGATAAATAATTAGGTATATAATGGGTGTAGAAGGAGAGAGAGAGTCTAGTAGCTTCCGTATGAAACAACAGCAGTTCAAGAATACACAAGCCCCGCGTCCCCCAAATGTTAAGCGGATGTCCGTCACTTTATCGGCGGATGCTGCTGAACTATTGGAATGGCTTGCTACAACCCAAGGGATAACTCAAATTGAGGCGCTTCGGAAAGCTATTGCAACTGAAGCTTACCTTCACAAAGAGATAAAACAAGGGTCTAAAGTTTTACTTCTAAATTCTGACAAAGAAGTGCGAGAAGTAATATTTAGATAATGCAAGCAGCGGGGGGATAAACAGGTAATTAATCCTTGAAAAATCCCCATGAAAATTAAACAGTTTGACCCGCACAACTATAGCCATCTCCAGCCTAATGATAACGATACTCTTGAGCAAATCGTTTTGACGGGCGAACTGGATATTGACAACTACATTACTAGCGTTTCCCCTAGCAAGGAAGTCTGCCAAGATGTAGAAGATTGGGTTAGACAAAATCGAGACAGAACGCGCTCAAAAATAGCTAATTATTTGCTTGGCATATTTGCTGGCTCCTTGGTTACGACTTTTGCTTTAGTGGGGGTAAGCTCGTTAACTCCAAATTCTGATAAAGGGTTACTCAAGGATTTAATTCCCCTGATTATTACTTCCCAAGCAAGCTTGCTGGGAGTTACCATCGGGTTTTACTTCGATAAGGATTAATCTGACAATCGAACCTGGCTCAAAAGTGCGATCGCGTCATTCCCTTTGGTGCGATCGCCTGTCCGCTTTTTTCTGCTGAAGGAGATAGAAGAGAGACTATGTTGAAACAAAAACCATCGCCAGAATCTGTTTTAATTACCGAACAAGAAACAGAAGCTATAAAAAAATTACAGCAGATTCTCAGCATCGAATCTGCACAAGTAAAATTAGTGGCAAGTAATGGAGAAGAAATTCTCATTCCCGAATCAGTTTACAATTTGTTGGGTCAAATTGTGCGCGCAATGGCATCGGGTCAAGCTGTATCGATAGTAACTCACAATCGCGAACTGACGGTGCATCAAGCTGCCGATCTCCTAAATGTATCGCGATCGTTCATTGTCAAATTGCTAGATGAAGGAGCAATTCCTTATATTGAACTTGGTTCGCACCGACGCATACTTTTTCAAGATTTAATGACCTACAAGCAACAGCGTAAAGTTCAGCGACGCCAATTATTAGACGAGTTGATCGAGATGACTGAAGAAGCTGGCTTGTACGAGGAATAGGACTAAGTGAATCTTTAATATGACTAAGCTGCGTGTTGTACTTGATGCTTGCGTCCTTTTCCCGATGTATTTGCGCGATACTCTGCTTTCCACTGCTGATGAAGATTTGTATTTACCATATTGGTCTCAGAAAATCATTGATGAAGTAATAGGCAATCTTGTTAAAGGAGGAACACTTTCGCAGGAGAAAGCAAAGAATCTTGAAAGGACAATCCAAAGAGCCTTTCCTGAAGCAATGGTTGAAGTGCCTGTCGCACTAGAGCAAGCAATGACCAACGATCCTAAAGACCGTCACGTTCTTGCCGCAGCCGTAACTGCTGGAGCTGATATCATTGTCACCAATAATCTCAAAGATTTTAGAGAAAACGATCTAGCTCCTTGGGACATTATAGCACAGTCGCCCGATGAGTTTCTGAGCAATTTATTGGACGAATACCCGGACTCAATAGTTGATTTATTACAGCAACAGTCTCAAAAGTACAAAAATCCCCCAAAGACTTTTACTGAATTAATTAATTTTTTATGTGAAAAAGCAGGTACACCAAAGTTTGCCAGTAATATATTATTAAAAATTCAGCGTCGCGAGGAAAATCAGTAATATCTTATTTGCTAATTCTTAGGCTTTGCCTGGAAGAGTAACTTTACTAGCTTTGTTCAAAGCAATATCAGCCAAATATGGAATAAGTGCAAAACCGATACACTCTGCTAAACGGGGCGGCACGGCATTTCCAATTTGCCACATTGCCTTTTTCATTGAACCTTCAAAAATAAATGAATCCGGGAAAGTTTGCAATCTAGCCATTTCACGAGCTGAAATAACGCGGTTGAGATAAGGATGAATATGAGTGCCGCCGTGATTTTCCTTAACAGTCATACTCGGTTTCCCCGGATACTGTCGCTTGAAAGCATCGGCGTAGCTTTCATATAAAGAACCGCCTGGTGGAACTTTAGCAAGTCTTTCCATGTACTCAACAGAATGACGAGTCCATTCGTGGTTAATTTCTGGTATGGGAGTATACTCTGGTAAATCATCAATTGCTGACTCAATCGCTCTGTATTGTTCGGGCAACAATTGCGGCTTCGGATAGGGATTTTGCATCCCAAATCTATTGGCAATAAAAATGGCTCGCGGGCGGATTTGCGGGACTCCATAGGCGGCTGATTCAAGAACAGCAACGGACATATGGGGATAGCCAATTTCCTCAAAAGCCTCGCAAATGGCTTGCTTAACAGCTCCTTTTTGTATAGTCAATATTCCCGGTACGTTTTCCATGACAACATACCAAGGACGTATTTCTGAGACAACGCGGACAAACTCTCTAAAGAGGCGATTTCGAGGGTCGTTGGGGTCGCGTTTTCCTGCAACTGAGAAGCCTTGACACGGCGGCCCGCCTACAACAACATGAACTTCTGGCGAACCAATTTCAGCGAGCAACTTTTGGGGATTTAAGTTTTTTATATCGTCGCACAAGTGATGGCTCTCGGGAAAGTTTTTTGTATGAGTTGCCGAGGCGATGGGATTAATTTCAACACTTGCTACTGGTCGAAAACCTGCTTGCAATAAACCTTGGGTCATGCCGCCCGCCCCGCAAAAAAGATCGACAAATGTATAGTCTGATTTTGGCAGTGACTGAGATTCAATATCAATGAATATCTTGTAGGGGTCGCAGTCATTTGCTTCTAGTTCGCGTTGGATGCGTTCGTAACGCCCTAATTTTGCTTTCTTCTGCTTTTTGGCAGGAATTGGTTCTGACTCATTTGAGAATAAAGACAGTTGTATTGCTTCCATTTTATATTTGTTTACTGCGTTCTATCTGATGTTGCCCACTTGGGGCAGGGTGTAGGGCTCGATCGCGCTTGGAGTCGGAGAGTGCGATCGTCTCACATATTGCACCATTCTCGCTTAACAGGCCCGACGACCTGTTCCACAATGAGTGAATTTTCGTGTGGAGTGGGCCCCAGAGCCCGCCCATAAAAGGCTGATTGAGAATGGTGCAATATGTCAGTTGTCAGGCAGTATTCTCCTAAAAACCCGGTTTCTGAGTACCCGCGCCTCTATTTTCAGCTTTTAGAGAGAGGTAAAAACTCGCCCGATCGCTACACTATGATTAACTAGGAACTCAGCAATTTTGGAGAAGAGGTGAATTGAAATTCGTTTCCGACCCGCAAATAAAAGTTAAAATCCGCAAAATGAACGAGCGGGTGCGGTGGCAAGAACAGTCGATCGTCCATCGGGGAATCGACCAAACTCGGATGGTTTTAGAAACTCAAACCACCGACTCTCCAGAGTTTTCGTTTTTAGTCGTAGGCGACAGCGGCACGGGCAATCACCGCGGCTACAATCCCCAGCGGCAGATTGCCGAACAGATGCTCTCCGAGCGCGAAACCTGCCGTTTCGTCCTCCACACCGGCGATGTAGTTTATCTCGTAGGTTCCAGCGAATATTACTTGCAAAACTTTATTCGCCCCTACCGAGAATTTATCGTCGGCGGCGAGCATCCCTCTCGGATTGCCTACGATCGCATGGTGTTTAACTTTCCCTTTTTGCCCGTACCGGGAAACCACGACTATTACGACTTGCCGATAGTCTACGGCATTCTGTCGGCGACAGCTTTGCCACTGCGTCGGCTGTTGGGTTCCAAGTTGGATCTCGATGTCGGCTGGCACGGTTCCGATCGCGGAAATGCCTACGCCAAAGCGTTTCTCGACTACCTGCAAGCTCACAAAATGCCGGGAGAACTCGATCGCCACCTAGACGCCCACTACACCGCCAGCACCAGCACAGGCCGCTGCCTCCGCTACCAACCCGGACGCTTTACCCGCTTACCCAACCGCTACTACACCTTCTGCAGCGGCGGAATAGACTTCTTCGCCCTCGACTCCAACACCTTCAACGAACCGTTACCGATCCCGAGAACCAAACAGGGCGACATTCGCCGCCAGAATTTGGAACTCGATCGCCAGAAGTTGGAACAAGAAAAATTGGCAATGCTCGAAATGTGCGATCGGCTCAACCCCCAAATTCCCGAGGAAGCCGAACAGCTAGACGACTTAGCCGCCAAATTAGAGCAAGTTGACGAAATGTTGATGGATATTGACAAACAACTGTCCCCCGACAGAACAGCCGCCACCGACGTTGAACAGCTCGAATGGCTAAAAAAAAGGCTGATTAACTCTTGGGGCGATTCCGAGGTGCGGGGGCGGGTAATTTACCTGCACCATCCCCCCTACGTGACTGAGGCGACAAAGTGGAATCAAGCTCAAACTTTGGCGGTTCGGTTGCGATTGCGCGAGGTGCTCGACGGGGTGGCCGATGCAGTTGGGGACGCGGCGCGGGGGCGTCCGCTAGTAGATTTGGTGCTGACTGGCCACGCTCACTGTTTAGAATACCTGCGGACAGGGAATACCGGACACGGCGACTCTGGGATTAATTGGATTGTCTGCGGGGGAAGCGGCCACAGTCTCCGCCGCCAGCGCCCGGAAGGGCCGATGTTGCAGGAAGCATTGAATCCTGAAGCTTATCGGTTGGCGCGGCAGTCTGGTTCCGAAACAGCCAGCAGGCGGGTAGCGGAATCTTTGCTATTTGTCGGCCGCAGCGGTCAAGGTTCCCACAAACGCCGTCCTTATTCGTGTTTGCGGATTGATGTTCTCGATGGGCGTCCCCCCAAGTTCCGCATCCGACCTTTGGTTGTCGAACGATTTGAGGGGAAATGGCAGGATATCTCGATCGAACCTTTTGTGATTTAACTTTCGTTTTTCTGTAAGTCTCCATCCCCTTTAAAAACCTGGGCTTTGACCGATTCCGGTTCCCGCTTTTTTAAGGCTACGGGGGATCGAGAGCCGAATTCTCGCACAAAATACTTGTATCAACTTAATTCAGGACAAAAATTCCATGATTGCTAATTTAACCGCCACCGGCTGGGAAATTATTTACCACCGCGCCCACGCTTTACTCGCGGCGCAACTTGGCGGACAGTGGAAGCGCTCGAAATCTCCGGTGCGCCTCTACGAAACCATAGCGGCTATTTCGCATCACGACGATTTGGAGAAAGAGTGGGAAGAAAATATTTTGACTGAAGCGGGCGCGCCCTTTGATTTTACCTTGCAGACGGAAACTTCTCTGCCGAAAATTAAAGCCATGGCGCAGAATGCCCTATATCGCGGTAGGTGGGTAGCAATGCTGATTTCTATGCACATGAGCTTTCTCAATGAAGGAAAGCGGGGAGAGTCGAAGGAACTCGACGAATTTTTGGACGAACAACTGGAAAATCAAAAAAAATGGCAAAAAGAGTTGCAAATTTCCGAGGAAGATGCTAAGGCAGCTTATGCTTTTTTCCAGTGGTGCGATCGGCTATCATTAATTCTTTGCTGCAAGGAGTTACCGGCCGGAGAACGAGCTTTAGAAATTAGTGTCGGCCCGGACGGCAAGCGCTACGATATTTTACAGCACAGCAACGAACTCGTGACTGTCACTCCTTGGCCTTTTGAAGACGATAAGTTTACTGTTAACGTCGAAGCGTGCCTTTTGGATAAAGTCAAGTTCGACAGCAACCAGGAAATTAAGGAAGCGCTGCAGAAAGCTCCCCGCGAAGTCTTAGAGTGGACTTTTGTCAAGTCTTAATTAAAGCTCTATAGCAATCCTAAATCATTTGCATAATTATTGTAGGGGCAATCCCCCCGTGGTTGCCCGATAGATAGGGGGTAGGCACTCTTGGCACTACCCCTACAAATTTATCTGAATCATTTAGGATTGCTATAGCACCAATACTGCACCGTTCTAGGTTTGTAGGGAGAACTTCAGTTTGATCGAGTTTGATGAGAACTGAAGTTCTCCCTACAAATCAATTTGATTGTTGGCGATTTCCCGGACATAATATTATCAATGAGTCCTTACCAATTACCCATTACCAATTACCAAATATGGAACGTTCAGCTTGCCTAATTTTCAATCCCGTCGCCGGTAACAGCGACCCCGACCAAGACTTAGCTAGAATTCAGGAACTTTTAGAGCCTTTTATTGACTTAGACATTCGCCTGACCACCCCCGAATTAGACGCAGATCAAATCGCCCGCGAAGCAGTTGCTAGGGGAGTTGAGGCAATTATTGCTTCCGGGGGCGACGGCACCTTGTCCGCAGTGGCTGGGGCGATTGTGGGCACAAATATTCCTTTAGGAATTATTTCGCGGGGAACTGCTAATGCTTTTGCTAATGCTTTAGACATTCCAAATACAATTGAAACCGCCTGTGAAAATATTTTGGGAGGATTGACGCGGGTGGTGGATGCAGCGATTTGCAACGGTGAAATGCCGATGGTTTTGTTAGCTGGAGTGGGCTTTGAGGCAGAAACTGTCGAACTAGCCGATCGCGAAATGAAGAATCGTTGGGGAATGCTGGCTTACATTCTTTCAGGAATTAAACAGTTAAACAATTTAGAAAGATTTGAAGCGGAAATCGAAACCGAAGATAGAATTATCAGCCTTACTGCTGTGGCCGTCACCGTGGCGAATGCAGCGCCGCCTACTTCTATTTTAGCTCAAGGCCCGGCGGGGATTATTTTTGATGACGGCTTGCTGGACGTGACGCTGGTTGCGCCTCAGAATAAAGCTGGGGCGATCGCAGCTTCTTATCACCTATTGCAAACAGCTTTGAGCGGCAATCCTACGGATCGCGACGACATCGGTTATTTGCGGGCAAAAAAAGTAACAATTAGTGCCGATCCACCTCAAAAAGTAGTTATAGACGGCGAAATCATCGGCATGACTCCGGTTTCTATTGAGTGTGTTCCGGGAGGTTTAACTATTTTTGTACCGCGAGTTGAAGAAGAGCAAGCGGTGGAAAAACTCACCGGTTTAGCGGACATCGAAATTACATTGAAACCCTCAACTTAAAATTTTTAGCGACACCAACAATAAAAAAGACCGCCCGGGCGGTCTTTCTTTTTTAGGCGTCTAAAATTTGGCGAATGCGGCGCTCCAAACGTTCGAGATCGAGTCCACCTTCATCGCGGCTGATGCGGCGCACGGTGACGTTAACATTGCTCAAATCTGCCAGCAAATCTTGCAGGATTTCTTGTTGCTGGCGAGCTTGAGTTATTTCGCGCGGTTCCTGCACCAAATCGCGAACAATTGTATCTTCCGCGCGCGAAGCAACGATCGGGTCTGCTTCGCCGTCTACGTGCACAAAAGTGCGCCGACCGGGCCCGCGTTCTTCTTCAATTGGTATTACTGCTGTTACTCGATCGGAGCGTACATATTTTCCAAATCCCAGGTGGACTAAGACGGACGATTGTATTTTCATAGTTAGCAAGTTTTATTTGTTAGTTATCTATATTTTAACTCGCCTTTCCGGCTCTAACAAGTAATATCCAAGCGGGTTTTACACCTATTTTGAAGAGTTTTTACTGGGATAAAATGTGGTCATTTTTTAGTAAATGTGCTAAATCGTTAGTGGGAGATAACCACCTCAAAAAATATTTTTTTAGTAAGAACGTCCGTGCTGATTCCCCAAAGTTTGAGGACGGACGTTTTCACTGCGAACGTAGAAAAAATGAGCCGAGAAAGGAGGAAATAACGTAGCTTATCAGCTAAATTGCTGAGCGTAGTAGCCTGCGTAGCGATCGCCCTTTTCCAGCAATTCCTCGTGTGTCCCAGATTCCACAATTCTGCCTTTTTCCAACACTAAAATGCGATCGGCTCTCCGCACAGTAGCCAAGCGGTGAGCGATAATAAAAACCGTGCGATCGCGCATCAATCTTTCCAGCGCTTCTTGCACTAAACTTTCGGACTCCGAATCCAGCGCCGATGTCGCTTCATCCAAAATCAATATTCTGGGAGCAAGCAAAACTGCACGGGCGATCGCAATTCTTTGTTTCTGTCCCCCAGATAAATTTACACCCCTTTCTCCTACCCAAGTTTGATAGCCGTCGGGAAACTCACTAATGAATTGATGAGCGTTAGCAATCTCCGCAGCTTTTTGCACATCTTTCAGTTCATAATAAGATTGACCGAAAGCGATATTTTGAGCAATTGTACCCGAAAAAAGAATAGTTTCCTGCGGTACAATGCCGATTTGCCGCCGCAGAGTATTTAAGGTGACATCTTGAATATCAATACCGTCAATTAAAATCTGTCCCGCTTGCGGATCGTAAAATCTGGGTAGCAAATTTACTAAAGTAGTTTTACCCGCACCGGATGCACCCACGAGAGCAATCATTTCTCCCGGAAGTGCCAGTAAACTCATATTTTGTAAAATCGGAACCCCCCCTTGCCCCCCCTTATCAAGGGGGGGTTGAGGCTGTTTTCCCCCATTGTCAAGGGCGGGTTGAGAGGGGTAGGCAAAATTAATGTTGCGGTATTCGACTTTGCCTGTAACATGGGGAAGTTCAATTGCGCCCGGTTTTTCGACTACTGTTGGTTCAATTGCTAATAATTCAAAAATGCGATCGCTAGAAGCTTCTCCCTGCTTAAAATCTCCGTAATTAGCCGTTGTAATAGCGATGGGGTCAATTAAAAGTGCCACCCCTGCGATATAACTGATAAATTGAGTACCTGTGAGATTTCCTTGAGAAATTTGCCAACCTCCCAGGAAAAAGAGCAAAATCACGCTCATCGCTTCCAGAAAGCCAACTACAACGAACTGAAGTGCTTTTACTCTTTCTGACAGATACTTAGCGCGGCGGTTTTGTTCTGCTTCTTCTGCAAAGCGGGCAATTTCGTAGTCTTCAGCCACAAATGCTTTTATTAAGCGAATGCCGCTGAATACTTCTGTCAGCAAAGCCGATAAATCAGAGATGCGATTTTGACTTTGGCGCGAGTAACTTAGCAGTTTCTCGCCAAACCAACCAATTAAGATAGCCATCAGCGGTGCAATAATTAATGCACCTAGAGTTAATTGCCAGTTGAGATAAATCATATACCCCAGGACGGCAATTAGCTGCAAAACACAAGGGATAAACTGATGAAAAAATTTATTTACAACTTCGCCAATGCGGTCAATATCTTCGGTGAGGCGGTAGGATAAATCTCCGGTTTTGGCGGTTTCAAAGTAGCCGATATTGAGTTTTTGCAGATGGGAGTAGACTTTTTTGCGAATTTCTAAAGCAATAGTCAAAGCAGCTTTTGCCATCAGCGTATCTTGACCGTACTGGGCTGTACCGCGAATTAGAAATATGATGGCGCTGAGTGCAGCAATTTTAGCGAAGCCTTTTAAATCTCCATTACCTATAAATTTGGCTGTTTCGCCAACCAGCCACGCTATAATTGGCCAAAATATGGTAAATACTACGGTACAAGCTAATGCTTTACCGATGGTTTGTTTTTGGGGACGGAGGTAGGGTAAGATTTGCCAGTATGTCGATCGAGTTTTCAAGATATTTTGCCCTCGCAAATTCTGTTTTTGGGGATCTCTGCAAGAATATTCAAACTTCGATCCCCCTAACCCCCCTTACTAAGGGTGGTACAAGATTATTATTCAAAGTCCCCCTTTTTAAGGGGGATTTAGGGGGATCTCTGCGTAAGTCATAGAGATATCTGAGCCTGAATATGATATCAGCGATCGGGCAAATCTCAACAATCATTCTTCACCCAAAGCATCCGGGATAGAAAGCCCACAGATTCATCTGTGGAGTTCATTGTCCAATTCTTCAATCTAAAATCTAAAATCTAAAATCTAAAATCTAAAATCATTCTTGACCGTCGGCATGAGTAGCCTGTACCTTAGCCCCCGCGACAACTTCGCCCCGAAAGGCGGCTGACTGTCCGGGTGCAAGAGTAACTGGTTCAGCGTAGATAAATCCGTTGTCAATTAAATTGCCTGACTCGTCCAAGACTTCATAATTGACTTTGACATTCTTGATTATTTTGCAGCCTTGATTAAGGACTTGACCGCTGAAAAAGTTGCCGTCATAATTAGTCGCCGCAATTGACACTTTGGCAGCGATGTTGGCACCGGGAAGGCAAGTTTGGGAAGTGCCTAAAGATGGCTGTTTCTCGCATAACTTGCCCAAGTCTACTGTTTTGCCGTCGGGAGTTTTCATGTAGCAAAACGGCTCGTCAATTTCGGAGTTTTGGGCAATTGTATTTGTAGAGTATGCAATCAAAGGGCGAGCTGAGATCGGGGACATTAGCAAAAGGGATAAAGCTACTGTTAAGTGTAAATAAATCATGCTTTTTTCGGCAACTAATGAAATTTAATTCTATTGTAGAATGGCACTAAAATTTAGGCTAGCATATCTATATGTATGGCGCGTCGCGCTCACGCTGCATTGTGCTATGATAAGACATCAAACTTTAGAAACTAAAGTAAAGTCATGGTCGTTACTCAAGATAACCCAGGACAAAAAACGTTAGAACTGATCGTAACGTGGGAGAAGTTGCCAGACGACTTCCAATTAGAAGAAAAACCTGTGGAGAATACAGGTCAACCGCTAATTGCTGGAGCGCTGCGAGAAATCTTAGAACTGAGAGGATTGATCGGGCCACGAATGCTGATAGCCAGCAAATTTGGCATTTGCGCTACTGTCAACGGTGAGTTAGTAATCAAAGCACCTGATTGGGTTTATGTACCGTCGGTACTGCCCGCCGAATCGAGAAGAGACCGCAAAAGTTATACCCCAAACTTGGAAGGAGAAATTCCCACCATGGTCATGGAATTCTTGTCGGAAACAGACGGCGGTGAATATTCTGTCAAACGTACTTTTCCTCCGGGAAAGTGGTTTTTTTACGAACAAATTCTGCAAGTACCAACTTACATCATTTTTGACCCAGAAACTGGCTTGCTGGAAGTATATCGCTTGCAAAATGGCAATTACGAATTAGAATTTGCCGACGCGGAAGGTCGCCACTGGATGGCAGATATTGGTTTGTATTTAGGAACGTGGCGAGGGGAGAAAGAACAGCGTTCAGGCTATTGGTTGCGCTGGTGGGATGAAGCAGGAAATCTGCTTTTATGGGGTGTAGAACAGTTAGCAGCAGAACGGCAGCGGGCCGATCGCGAACGTGAGCGGGCCGAACGACTGGCTGAATATTTGCGCGATCGGGGAATTAACCCGGACGAGATTATTTGATAAGTTGTACGCCATATCTGTAGGGTGCGCCGGGGCGCGCACCTTACGAGATTATCTAATACTCGGCTTTCTATTCCTAAGATTCTGCGCTCCGGGAACTTTCCGGCTGGGACGGCGATTGTTCAAATTACTCGCAGTTCGAGCATTCAAAGCATCGGCAGAAGGTATCAAACCCAAGTCTTGCAAAATTTCAACAGCCGCCCTTTGTCCAGTTTCGCAACCGCCTTCCATGTAACCTTGATTTTCCAGGGAAGTGTGTTCCCCGGCAAAATATAAATTGCCAACTCGTTCGCCTTCAACGCCGTACATTTGCGTCCACTGTCCGACTAAATAGCAGGAATAAGAACCTTTGAAAAAGCGTTCTCCCGGCCAATAAGCTCGCACAGCTTTGCCCGATCGCAAATTTCTCACTCCGGGAAAAACTCTTTCAAATTGGTTCAAAAATCTTTGTGCTTGATCTTCTGGAGTTCCGGCACCGATCGACAAACCCTGCTTTCCTCCTGTAAAATTAGTAACTAAACCGTTAGGAGTAGGAGCAAAAGGCGTAGCTTCCCAGGTATTCTGGAATCCTAAATCGCTATAAACAGAAGCAGTCGATCGATAAGGTTCCCGCCAAATTCGGCTGCGATAGCCGGTAATTAACTTAGAATTAGTACCGTAACCCAACTGCTCGATCGCCCTGCGCTTTGGTTGGGGCAAAGGTACGTTAATTCTAACGTCTCGCAGAGTGCTGAACGGCAAGGTTAACAAAACTCGCTCGTAAGTGCGCTCGAAGGCGCTTTGTCCCGATCGCAAATTTACCCGATAGCGGCCATCCGGCAAAAGAGTAATCGCTTCCAAAACCGTCCCCGCTTCGATCGAACCAGACAATTGACCCGCCAAACGGTTGATAATTTGACTGTTACCGCCGTCAATTTGATAACGCTCATCGCTGTTGCCGTACAATTCAAAACTGCCCGCCTCAGAACCGATTAAAAACAGCAGATTTAACGCCGACTGTTCTTCAGGATCTCGACCGTATTCAGTTGTGTAAGCAATGCGGAGTAACTGCCGGACAAGCGTGCTAGTCTCAGCTTGGTCTACATATTCAGCGATCGAAAGATTGTCCAATCTTTCCGCTGCTTCCGTAAAATCAAGATAGCTAATTTCATCGCCAACCGTCTCCAAATCAGCACTAATTTTACTCGCTAGCGGCGCAAATTCCGCGATTATTTGCTCAAGAGAAAAGCGGCGCCCTTGAAAGAAAAAAGTATCCTTCACCAGTCCACTCTGCACTTGGGCTAAGTCGATCGCCCGCAAACCCAATTCCGACGCCAGCGAGATTAAATTAGTGTGGCCGGTGTCAATAAATTCTCCCCCCAACTCTGCCGGAATCAGCGTTCCAGCCACCTTGGGAATAGTGCGTATCCGCCCCCCCACGCGGTTAGTTGCCTCGATTATATCGGCGCGCACGCCCGCTTGGCGCAAGCGATAAGCCGCCGTCAAACCCGCAATTCCCGCACCCACAACCAAAATGGGCGATCGTCCGCCCTGTTGAGCAAAAGCTCCCCCTCCCTCCCTGGTAAAAGTCGCAGCAGCGACAGCCCCCGCAGCAGCTAAGCCCCCGTGCAGCAAGCGGCGCCGAGATATGGCAGAATTGGGAATGCCAGCGCTCAGCATCCCCAGCAGTTCATCAGCCGGAATGCCCGTTTCCCTTGATTTCTGAGCAATACTCGCAGCGCGGCGCAGCATTGCCATCAGTCCAGATTTAGCCATAATTAAGACATCCTCACAAAACAAAACTTTGATGTAAACTGGATTCTCGATCGTGTACTTTCCAGACTAAAGTCCAGAGAGATTTTTTTAATAATGCTAACCCTCAGAACACTGTTCGACAGCAAATTTTATCTCGAAAACAACCCAGATGTCGCCGTAGCAGTTGCCAGAGGCACGGTATCGAGTCCCTTCGATCACTACCGAAAAATTGGCAAATTTGAAAATCGCGACCCCAATGCCCTGTTCGACGCCAGCTATTATTTAGACACCAATACAGATGTAGCGGCATCAGTCAAACTCAATGGCGTTTCAGTCGCCGACCACTTTATCAGATACGGTCAATTTGAACGACGCAACCCCAACCCATTCTTCGATGTTAATTTTTATCTAACAAGCAACCCCGACGTTCAGACAGCAGTCCAAGCAAATCAATTTACCCCATTTGAACACTACTTCAAAGCCGGCCAATTAGAAAACCGCAAACCCAGCGTTTTCTTCGATCCCAGCTTTTATTTAGAAAAATATCCGCTGGTAGCAGCAGCAGTCAATAGTGGCGCAGTTAAAAGTGCGATCGACCACTACATTCAATTCGGTCAACAAGAAGGACTTTTGATCACTTTACCCGATCCCGCAGACAATTTGAACGCAGCAAAAAGCCTGGGCATTCTGACAGAAATTCAAACGGCGAGCGATTTTGTGGGAGCTGCTGAACCAGCCGACATTTACAGTTTCATCCTCAATACTCCCAGCCTTTTCAGTGTAACTGTTGACGGTTTGAGTGCAGATGTTGATATTGAGTTAATTCAAGATATCAACGGCAACGGCGCAGTTGGATCAGACGATCTGATTGCTTCGTCTAACAATTTAAGCACGGCTTCAGAAACAATTGTCAGCAATGGCCCTTTACCTGCGGGGATTTATTTCGTCCGCGTTTCTCAATTTCAAGGCGATACAAATTATGACTTGAGATTGCTTTCCGCTCCTTCTCCCACGCCGCTTCTATGACATGAGGGTTTACACTCGAAGGCAGTCCAAATCAGAAGGTGGAAGACAGAATGCAGAATTAAAGAAAAATTTATAATTAAATAATTCTGCGGGTTTGTCAGTTAGATACTGTCCGGTTAATGACTTATAATATAATTGTTTGTTGTCACCCTCTTAAGAGAAGAGAAGACTTACGTCCTCACTACAAACCTAATTATAAATTTTTGACCGTACTTGATATTAAAACAAACAATTCTCTCTTCCATCTTCCATCTTCCATTGAGCCGATATTTCACTTATTAGTTTCTTACCCCCTGGGAGAGGGCAAAGATTGAACAGGTGCCGGAGGCCAATTAGAGCGACTTCTGGTTAGAGTAGTAGACACCAAAGCATAGCCCAAAACAGCGGGAAGCACGATCGCACTCAGAAACACGATCGTCGCAGCCCAAGTCATCGCATTCGAGATCGGGCCGTAATGAGTGCGGTAAGGGTCAAAGGTGGGTAAATTAGGCCTCGGGGCGTCCCGCAGCGCGATCGGACGTTTGAACCGCACTCGCCTGTCATCGAGCTTTTCGAGCAAAATCCAGCCAACTTCCGCTTCTTCTTGGCACAGCTTGTGAAAAATCGCAGGATTGCGAAACAAATCGTTGCTAGCCCGCACAATCTTGTACTCCCAAACCGTCAAATCAACAGCATTAGGAGCGGGTTTGGGATTGCCATTCGAGCGCGCATTTTCAGGCGCATTAAAATTATCTTCTTGAGATTCGTACCGAGTCAAAACTTCCTCCTCCTCGTTGTATTTTTGCCACGCAGCCAATTGCTCGCGGCTCACCAATACACCCGCGAGCGCCGCCTCCAAGCCGAGACTGCCAACCATCAAACTCCAAATCAGAATTTCAACCATAAAAAGAGTTAAAAATCAAAAACTAGAAAGACTCGCTTTTAACTTTCAATCTTTAATTTTCAAATAGCCTTCCACCACACAATCTGCACCCACTGCGCGCCAAGAAACCCGCTCTAAAGCCAAAGCATCAGTCATTGCCGAAAACCCCAAATCTCCTACAGGAGTTGGAGCTCCTTGGCCGCCGACAATTTTAGGAGCAATAAAAGCCATAATTTTTTGAACTGCACCCTCAGCAATTGCCTCGGCCGCCAAAGTGCCACCACACTCCCAGAGTACAGAAAGAAAAGATCGATCGTACAAATAAGCCATAACATTAGTCGGCGTCAGCGGCGACAATTCCACAACTTCCACCCCTTTGGCGATCAAAAATTCCTGAAATTCCGGGTTAACCCCAGGTTCAGTCAGCACCAAAGTAGCCGCCACAGAGGTTTCCCACAACCAAGCCGACTTCGGCAAATCCAGAGTGCGGCTCATCACCACCCGCAGGGGATTATTCCTATCAGGCTGGTGACTTGTCAGTAGAGGATTGTCCAGACGCACCGTATTTCCCCCAACAATCACAGCATCGCAGCCGACGCGCAACCGGTGTACCTCGCTCCGAGCCTCCTCGCCTGTCACCCAAGCGCTGTGGCCGCTACTGGTAGCAATTTTACCGTCCAAAGTCATTGCATATTTCAAAATTCCAAAAGGCCGGCGGTACAAAATCCGGTGTACAAAAGCCTCGTTGAGTTTTTGGCAAGCTTCCCCTTCCACTCCCGCCACCACTTCAATGCCAGCCTCTCGCAACCGGGCCAGCCCAGTTCCAGCTACCAAAGGATTCGGATCGACCATGCCAGCCACTACTTTTGCCACCTTGGCCTTAACTAAAGCTTCGGAACAGGGGGGAGTCCGGCCGTAGTGGTTGCAGGGTTCCAGGTTCACGTAGACGGTCGCTCCTTCGGCGAGTTCCCCCGCTTCCCGGAGCGCAAAAACTTCGGCGTGAGGTTGACCGGCACCGGGATGAAACCCTTCGCCGACAATCTTGCCGTCTCGGACAATTACAGAACCGACAAGCGGGTTGGGTGCGGTTTTGCCGAGAGCGCGGCGAGCCAATTCTATGCAGCGGCGCATCATGGCTCGATCGAACTCTTGAATTTCGCTGTTGTCCAGTTGTTTTGTACCTTGCTGCTGTCCGTTAGCTAAGCTGGCGATCGCTTGAGCGTCCGCCGGAAAAGTTTCCATAAGATTTTGGTATTGTGAAACTTCAATAAGATTTTAAGCATCTATAAACAATAGTAGTATCATATAGTCATGAAAGTCAAATAAAGAACAATTAATGAATCAAAAAATGGGGACTATGAATGCAACTAGCAGAGAGGCATATTATTAAAAAGACGGAACTCCGTTTCGCCCAGATTGATGAATTAGCCTTTAAATCGAAGAATCTCTACAATGCCGCAAACTACGTCATCCGTCAGAGTTTTGTCTATGGGTGGGGTTACATTAACTACAACGAGATGAACCGTTTGATGAAGTCTCATCAAGCATACAAGGCTTTACCAGCTAAGGTCAGCCAACAAATCTTGATGGTATTGGACAAGAATTGGAAATCGTTTTTTGAAGCAGTCAAAGCTTACAAAATTGATTGCTCTAAATTCACGGGTCGCCCGAAGCTACCGAAGTACAAAGATAAAGTCAAAGGTCGAAACATTCTTGTCTATACAATTCAGGCAATTAGTAGCAAGCAATTGCAGAAAGGAATCATCAAACTTTCGGGTACGGAAATCCTAATCAAGACCCAAGTAAATCCCGATCGGATTTGTCAAGTTAGACTGGTTCCCAAATGCGATTCTTATATAGTCGAGGTAATTTATAATCAACCGGAGTCCACCGTCAGCGACGATAAATCTATAGCTAGTATTGATTTAGGACTGAATAATTTGGTGGCGCTAACTTCAAATCAGCCGGGTTTTATCCCTGTCCTGATTAACGGGCGACCATTGAAATCGATTAATCAGTTCTATAACAAACGTAAAGCAGAGTTACAATCTCAGTTAAAAGGAAGCCGCAAGAGTTCACCTCGCATTCAGCGTTTAACTCGCTGTCGAAACCAAAAAGTCGATAATTACTTGCATCACGCCAGTCGATTGATAGTCGATCTTTTAGTTGCAAAACAAATTGGGACGCTAGTAGTTGGCAAGAATGCACAATGGAAAACCGAGATTGGCTTGGGAAAGCAAACAAATCAAAACTTTGTCAGCATTGCTCACGCTCAACTGATTAAAATGTTGGAATACAAGGCTCGATTGGTTGGAATTAAGGTGATCGTGCAAGAGGAATCTTACACCTCTATCTCAAGTTTCCTGAATCTAGATCCGATTCCTGTGTATGGGCATACTGGCGCTGATGATGTCGTATTTAGTGGTAAGCGAATCAAAAGAGGTTTGTACAAGACATCAGTTGGTCAATTAATTAATTCCGATATTAATGCTTCTTACAACATCCTGAGAAAAGCAATCCCAAATGCGTTTAGCAATGGGATAGAGAGCTGCGTAGTTCAGCCGAGGCGGGTCAATCCGCTCAAAGTAAAAGTGAAGGGGGAGGGACTTAACGCCTCCCATGTCATGCAATAAATGACTATACTTTTACTAGCTATGATATCTATCCCTGAGTGTACTGACTTTGATGCTAATTTTGGCTGCGATCCGACGATCGATTGCGGCTGGGGCAAACTGTACGTTACCACTGAGATATTGCACCATTCTCAATCAGCCTTTTATGAACAGGCTGTCCGGCCTGTTCCACAAGAAAATTTATCTTTTGTGGAACAGGCCGGACAGCCTGTTGCTGACAATGGTGCAAGATGTGAGTTACCAGGAGTGAAGGGCAATTTAGGGCGATCGGGCAGGCACGCCCCAACAAATAGCTTTAACATGAGGAAAGAATAGCAGGCGCTTGAAAAAACAATGAGTCAGGACATGAAGCGGGAATTTGCCAGCCGCGACGAATTAATTGCCTACGTGCGTGAACAGTTCCCCGAAGCCGCCGCCCGGGACAGCAGCGTACCCCCAACCCCAGGCGGGCGGAAAGCAGCCGAGACAGCCCTGCAACAAGTCGATCCCGGCAAGTACGCCTCAACCCGCAATTTCCTCAACGGTGCGATAACGCGCTTGTCGCCCTATTTGCGCTACGGAGTTTTGAGTCTGGCGGAAGTCCGGGATGCCGTGCTGGAGAAGGTGCGGCATCGAGAAGAGGCAGTAAAACTCGTCAACGAGTTGGGTTGGCGGGATTATTGGCAGCGACTGTACGCGGAATTGGGCAACGGGATTTGGCAAGACCGGGAACCCTACAAAACTGGCTACACTGCTAAAGATTACAGCGAAACTCTGCCGGAGGATGTCATTGAGGGATCGACTGGTTTGTTTTGCATCGACAGTTTCAGCCGCGAGTTGCGAGAAACTGGTTATTTGCACAATCACCAGCGGATGTGGACTGCCGCTTATCTGGTACACTGGCGCCGCGTGCGCTGGCAAGCCGGAGCTCGCTGGTTTTTGCAACATTTGCTAGATGGAGATCCGGCGAGCAATAATCTTTCTTGGCAGTGGGTAGCAAGCACTTTTAGTCACAAACCTTATTTTTTTAATCGGGAAAATTTGGAGCGTTACACTAAGGCGGTTTATTGTCGCGATTGTCCGATGTACGGGCAATGCGATTTTGAGGGAACTTACGAATATTTGGAAGGGCAGTTGTTTCCTCAGGGAGAAAAGGTCGATCGTAGCGGCGGTTCTAAAAGTTGGCAAGACTTTCAAAAGCGCCGGAAAAATTAAGGAAGTTCGGCAACCGATTCGCTTTCTTCGGATTTAACGGATTTAACACCAATTCTCAATTCTCAATTACCAATTCCCAATTCCCAATTCCCAATTTATGAACAATCCGATTATTTGGCTGCACGGCGACTGTTTGAGTCCTGAAGGCCCGGCTTTTAAAGCGCACCCAGAGGCACCGGCAATCTGGGTTTGGGATGATGCACTCATTGATGAATGGCAGTTGAGTCTCAAACGAATGGTGTTTATTTACGAATGTTTGCTGGAGTTGCCGGTAGTTATTCGGCGGGGCGATGTGGCTGCGGAAGTTATCGCTTTTGCTAAAGAATCCGGCGCGAATCAAGTGGTGACTGCGGAAAGTCCCAGTCCTCGGTTTCAGGATATTTGCCGGGAAATTAAGCGATCGCACCCTGTAGAAGTTTTGCCACCCGAACCCTTTGTCCCCTACGATGGTTACATTGATTTGAAGCGTTTTTCTCGCTATTGGCGCGTCGCTGAAAAATATGTTTTCTAATTGTAATTGGGAAGTGGAAATTGGAAATTGTAAATTGAAAAGAGGTGTTCTTTTCTCTTCTTCCCTCTTCCTTCTTCCCTCTTCCTTCTTCCCTCTTCCCTCTTCCTTCAACTCCCCTTCAAACGCTCCAACAGCCATTGAAATCTCGATGCCGCCAAATCGGGATTTTCGACATTTTCCGGGATAGCCCCCTCGTCGTCGGGATCTTGATATATTAAACCATCACTATCATCGCCGAAGCGCTGGACTGTACCCCGCAGTCTCGACGAAAGAAATTTGGTAATCGCCCGATAAAACCGCAGGGAAAAAAGCACGTCTTGCTCTAGTTTTTCAGTTAGCAGCCGCCTCGGAATTGACAGGATGAGGCACTCTTCAATTGCCGTGACGGTAGCAGAAGGAAGCCTCCCGTCTACAAAAGACATTTCGCCCAAAACTTCCCCGGCAATAATTTTTCCAATTTCTTTGTCGCCCAAAGATGATACAGCAACGCTCAAAGTTCCCTCCAGAACTATGTACAGGGCGTCTAAGGGCTTACCTTCGGTGATGAGGGTTGTGCCGGGGAGGATTTGGGTGCGGGTGCCGTTGGCGAGCATCCAATCGATGTCGCGATCGCTCAATTCGCCTAAAATGACTAGAACTTTGCTCATAAAGTCAGCTTGAGATGAGATAATTTGTATTTTTTTACTTGTTTAGTTGCGTGCTGTTGTTAGATGGTCAGACCCTGAGCGAAAGCGAAGGCTAAACTTTACAAATAGAACACTAAATTTTACACAATTTTCATAATATTCAGTAATTTTGACACGATCGAGCCACAAATATTTCTCGGATCGGTGGTATTATTCTACATTAATTGTCACGGACTGTGCAGCAGCCGATCGCGTTGTTTTAACTGCACTTGCTTTGGAGGGCGGGGCTGCCAAAACTGTTTTGAAAGCTTGTTGTCTCTTGGTTTCGAGCTGGTGCGCCCTCAAAAACCGGATTTTTCCGGCGTGGCTGCTAGTGCAGCGCCCCCAAGTACAGTATTGTAGAATGCCAGCCAGACGCGCGATCGACCTCTCAATTAAACAGGAGCAAGGGTGCAATCATCCCTAGGATTGATTTTTTGCCGATCGATCGGTAAATTAAAATTAGCCTCTAAACCCACCGTCCGTTCTTGAATCTAATCAGCTTGAGAGTTGACTATTCAACGGTAAAATGGCAATCTAGGAACAACACAACTCATATTTGTGTCTTTTTTTAGCAAAGCTCTTGACGGTCGCCCTCAAACACTTACACTTTTAACACACCCTTCATTGAGGAGTATCTATGAATAGTCTATTTTCCAAGTCTACTTTTGCGTTAATAAATCTTGCAGCTTTAGCTGTTTGTTGC
The DNA here is from genome assembly GCF_036705345.1 of Microcoleus sp. B3-D2. Taxonomy (NCBI): domain Bacteria; kingdom Bacillati; phylum Cyanobacteriota; class Cyanophyceae; order Oscillatoriales; family Microcoleaceae; genus Microcoleus; species Microcoleus sp. B3-D2. The sequence continues at coordinate 18,429 of NZ_JAUBUG010000055.1, read as the reverse complement.
AGTACCATGTCAGCGAAAGCTGAAACTGGCAACTTGGCCGATGTCGCTACAACTGCAACAATAGCCGCTCAAAATATTGACCAAATTTCTGAGCCGACAGCAACTTCAGCAGTTAAGCCAGACGCAGAAACAACGGCTAGTAATAAAAAAATTGATTCTATCAGTTGGAGCGAACTAACAGAAGCGGCAGAGCCAGTCGCCTCTGAACCTGCCGCCAACTTGCAAGTATCTATTGCTGCACCCGAAAAATCGGAAGCAGCAACATCTGAAATTGCTGAGACAGAAACAGCGCAAAATACCTCTATTGCTGCTGAAACTGAAAATTCGGAAGAAACTGCTAAAATTGCTGATAATGGTGTCGAAGTGCAGTCAACAGTCGAGACTGCAAAAAAGAGCGATCGACCTACCTCAATTGTTGCCGAGAGCAATAATCTTGAAGTAACAGCAACGAAGGAAGAAAAAGAAGTCCAAACAGCACAAGAATTGTTGAGCAATCCTGTCAGCACTTCCGCCTCAGCTCTGACAAACCAACCGAAAGTTGCTGAAAAACCGGCCACTCTCTCGGAACCAACTGAAACTGCCTCAGAACCAACTGAAAAAGTGGCTCAAGGAACTCAAATCCGACCAGGCCGAGCAACCCGTTCTGGGCCCAGCTACGTCGGCATTGGCGGCAATGTAGGTTTTGGCGGAGATTCAGCCTTAGGCGACGGTTCATTTGCGATTATTAGCAAAATCGGTTTGACGAACAATTTGTCGGTGAGACCTACTGTTTTGTTCCGCGACAACTTAACTCTTGTAGTTCCCGTTACCTTCGATTTTGTATCTCAACAAACCGTCGAAGTCAGCGAGGATTTTGTGATTAGTGCTGCTCCCTATGCAGGTGCTGGCGTGATAGTTACTACCGGGGATGACGGTAATTTTGGCTTCCTGATTTCGGGGGGTGTAGATGTGCCGCTGACGAGAAATTTAACAGCAACAGCGGGATTGAATATTGGTTTTGTTGACGGAGCTGACGTGGGATTGTTAGTCGGTGTCGGCTATACGTTCCCGAATATGGCCCGGTAGTGTTGCTGTTTGAGCAAACGCAGGACAAATAAATAGGCGCGGGGTTGGCTGTAGGAATACAGTCAACCCTTTTTGATTATGGAAAATCTGCCTATGCGATCGATGTAGGGTACGCCACAAGCAGAGAGCGCCGAGATTGATTTTTGTGAAAGATATAATGATGGTTGGATCGATCTGATATCAAATCCGTTAGCATCGGAATAGTAAATTCGAGTTCACTGTTGACGGTTGACTGTTCACGGCGTCAACAGTCAACAGTCAACAGTCAACCGTCAACATCATTCCGGTGTAACCGGAAATGATATGAGATGTTGCGTCATATTCAATAAGCTTTTTATGGACGGGCAGGATGCCCATCCCACAATCAAATTCACTCTTTGTGGAACAGGCCGGAAAGCCTGTTCTTGAAAATGTTGCAAGATATGGGCTCGATCGCACTTTCTCACCCACCACCCGAAAAAACCGTGACTAAAACAGAAATCTTAGCAGCACTCAAAAACCTGACAGCAGAAGAACGCCTAGAAATCATTGAAACAGCTTCGAGGATGATGCGCGAAGAAATAGAAGAAAAAGCCCAGCGCAAAGCCGAGAGAAAGCGGAGACTCAGAGCCGCCGCAGAAGCAGCGGTTCCTTTGTATGAACCAGGAGGGCCGCTGCACGATTTGTGGTCGCCCGACAGCGAACCGTATTTCGATTCCGAGGAAGAATACCTGAGCGCAGGGGTAGAAACTAATGCGTAAGGGCGAAATTTGGCTTGTCAGACTAGATCCAACGGTGGGAGATGAAATTGGCAAAACTAGACCTGTTGTGGTTGTCAGCGATGATGAAGTGGGAAATCTGCGGCTCAAAGTAATTGTTCCAATTACAGCATGGAACGATCTTTTTTCCCCACTTGATTGGATGGTGCAGCTCGAACCGACATCAGAAAATGGCTTGGCGAAACTCTCCGCCGCTGATACTTTTCAAGTCCGTTCCGTCTCGCAACAAAGATTTGTCCGACAACTCGGAACCCTGTCCGAGACAATTATGGAAGAAATTGCAGAAGCACTGACAATTGTTCTGGATCTGGATTGAATAACTAGGCAACAGCGTACAAATAGTGTTATTTATAGATAGATTGTATGGCGCGATGGCCTAAATGATTCCTATACAACTTACACTCAAAAATTTTCTCAGCTATCGCGAAGCTGCTTTAGACTTTCGCGGCCTGCACACCGCTTGCATTTGCGGGCCTAACGGTGCTGGCAAATCCTCCCTCTTAGAAGCCATATGCTGGGCACTTTGGGGCTGTTGCCGCAGCGATACAGAAGACAATATCATCCACATCGGCGAAACTGATGTGCGCGTTGATTTCACTTTCTCCACCGGCGGCCAAATCTACCGGGTGATTCGCAACCGGCGGCGCGGACAATCGGGAAGTGTGGAGTTTCAAGTCAGCTTGAATTCGGCCGTAACCGAGGAAAAACTTAATTTTCGCACGCTCACAGACAAGGGCCTGAGAACAACTCAGCAAAAAATCCTCGAACACATCAAACTAGATTACGATACTTTCATCAACTCCGCCTATTTGCGGCAGGGGCGAGCTGATGAATTTATGCTCAAAAAGCCGATCGAACGCAAACAAGTTTTAGCCAACCTGCTCAAACTCGACTCCTACGATACTTTATCCGAACAAGCCAAAGATACGTCCAAACAATTTAAAGCTCAAGTCGAAGTGCTCAAACAGAGTTTGCAAACCGTACAAGAGCAACTGCAACAAAAAGAGACGATCGCCTCCGAACAAACTCAATTGCAGCAAGCAACCGATTTGCTCTCTTCACAGCAGCAAGCCGACACAACCGAGTTACAGCAACTGCAACTCCAGCACCACAACCGCCAAACTTGGCAAAAACTCCTCGCCGGCCACCAGCAACAGCACTACAATATCACTCAAGAATGCCGCCGCTTGCAGCAAGAACTCAGCGCAGCCAAACAGCAGCAAAATGAGCTGCAAGCCCTCCTAGGGCAAGAAAAGGAAATAACAGCAGGCATCGCGTATTTCCAGAGCTTGCAAGCCACAGAAGAAACTCTGGCGGGCAAATTTAAGGCAAACCAACAAGCCCAAAATCAGCGTCAGCAATTGCAAGAACAGCAACGGCAAGAACTGAGCTTTTTGCAAAGCAAAATTCAGCAGTTGCAAGCTCAATTAGAGGTTTTAGAACAAGATGAAAAAGATGTTCTGGAGATTCTCAAACAGCAGCCGGAGGTTGATAAAGGACTCGCACAGTTGCAAGCAGTTCGATCGCGCCTCAACGAACTAGAGCAACTGCAACTGCAAGTTTCGCCACTGTTACAACAGCAGCAGCAAAAGCAACAAAAGCTCGATCGCGCCCGCGCCGGTTTAACCGCCCGCTTAGACGAAATCAACCGACAGGTGCAAGTTCAGCAGCAGCAGCGACAGCCGCAATTACAGCAGGAAATCTCCGCCATCGCCAATCAAATTTTGCAGTTGGAAAACAAGCGAGTTTATCAGCAGCGAGTCCGCGAAAAAGGTCAAGAAAGGCACGACTTTCTAGGAAACCTGCAAGCCAAAAGCCGCGACTATCAAACCAGACTCGCCGAGATCGACCAAAAACTGCAACTGCTGCGGAAACATGAAGGAGAAAAAACCGCAGGCGAAGATAAAGCCTCGAATTTTGCGGAAAACGAGCCATCGAATTCGCCTTTAATGGTGCGGGATGCAAATTTTGGCAATTGTCCTTTGTGCGATCGACCTTTAGACGAACACTACTGGAATTTGGTAGTCACAAAACACCACACCCAGCAGCAGGAAATCTGGAACCAACTGTGGGTAGTCCGCGAACAGTTGGCCGTCTCCGAGCGCGAAATTCAAGTTCTCAGACATGAATACCGCGAACTAGAAGAGGAATTAGCGCCCTACCAAGAATTGCGGGAACGCCGCAGTCATTTACAAGCACAATTAGATAGCCTGGGCCAAGATGAAAACCGCCTGCAAAGTATGCGTCAAGACGCTGCAGAAATAGAGCGGTTGCTACGCACCGGCGAGTATGCAGCCGAGGACTTGGGCCAACTAAAGCAAATCGAACAGCAACTGCAACAGCTCAATTACAGCGATAGCAGCCACTCCCTCGCCCGCAGCGATGAAAAGCGCTTGCGGTGGGCGGAGATTAAGCAAGCTCAAATCAAAGACGCTCAGCAGAAACTGAATAAAATTAATGCCCGTCGCCCGGATTTGCAAACTCAATTAGCCACAGTACAGCAACAGTTAGAACAGCAAAAAAATAGCTCGGAAATACAGCAGCAAATTCTGTCTTTAGATAGATACATTGCGGAAGTTGGCTATAATTTGGAGCAGCACGAACACGTGCGGAGCGAAATGCGCCGCTCGCAGTTTTGGATCGCCCGCGCCGAAAAACTGCGAGCGGCCACTCAGCAGTACCCGCAAGTGCAGCAGCGGGTTAATGAAATAGCAAATTCCATCGCCGTGCGCGATCGAGAGTTGCAAGCTGTCAGCGCTCAAACTGCCGCGATGAACCAGCAATTGCAAGAACATCCCGATCCCACAGCCCGCATAAGTGCGATCGAACAGCAAATGAGTCGCCGCCGCCAGCAGCTAGACCAACATTTGGGAAGTCTCGGACGCCTCCAGCAGCAGCAGCAAAATCTGGAAACTCTGGAAGTTCAGCTAGTAGCTCAAAAAGAGCAAATGCAAGTTGCCAAACGCCAGCAGCGAGTTTATCAAGAGTTGGGTCAAGCCTTTGGTAAAAACGGCATTCAAGCTTTAATGATTGAAAATGTTTTGCCTCAACTCGAAGCTGAAACAAATCAGATATTGTCGAGATTGAGCGCGAATCAATTGCACGTTCAATTTATTACTCAGCGGGCTGCTGCTTCTAAAAAAGCAACTAAATTGATTGACACTTTAGACATTTTAATTGCTGATGCTCGCGGTACTCGCGCCTACGAAACTTACTCGGGCGGTGAAGCTTTTCGGATTAATTTTGCGATTCGGCTGGCCCTGGCGAGACTGCTGTCTCAGCGGGCGGGCACGGCTTTGCAAATGTTGATTATTGATGAGGGGTTCGGGACTCAGGATGCTGAAGGGTGCGATCGGCTGATTGCTGCAATTAATGCGATCGCCTCCGACTTCGCCTGCATCCTCACCGTTACCCATATGCCCCACCTGAAAGAAGCTTTTCAAGCCAGGATTGAAGTAAGCAAAACTGCTCAGGGTTCTTCCATCAGCTTGTCAATTTAAAAGGGTTGACGAGCCGGATGGAAGGAGGAGAAGAAAAAAAGTTGAAAATATTAGTATTTTCACCTTCTGTTTTCTTTCCCCCTTCGCTATTTTCACCTTCTGTTTTCTGGATAAGTGCGGAATGTCTTTGGTTATACTAAATTCCCCAAAAGAAGGCAATTGTCTGCCCGTGGTCCAAACCATAATGGAATCAGTCATTGCCGATCTAAAATCTAAAATCTAAAATGGTATTAGTCGTCTCCCCCGTCGGCTTTTTTGGGCTGCTGACTTTGTTAACAAAGCTGAATTAAAAATAAGATAATAGAATAAGAATGGCTCAAGCTATTTATATTTTTTTATTGTTCATTCCGCTCCTCGGGAGTTTGGAGCTTGCCACTGATGACAACAGACTCTTTCAACCTGTCTCTCCTAGAACGGGCGATCGCAGCGTCGAGCAACAGCATCCTCATCGCGGATGCTCGCAGGCCTGACATACCTATTATCTACTGCAATCCTGCTTTTGAGAAACTGACCGGTTACAGTGCCGAAGAAGTTATTGGACGCAACTGCCGATTTTTGCAGGGCCCCGATACAGATCAGGCCGAATTAGATAAACTCCGCAGCAGCTTGCGAGCAGGAACGGAAATTCAGGTAGTTCTAAAAAATTATCGCAAAGACAAAACTCCTTTTTGGAACGAATTAATCGTTTCCCCCATCCTAGACAACGAGGGAAAATTAACTCATTTTATCGGAGTTCAGAACGATATTAGCAAAAGAGTAGCAGCCGAAACAGCCCTGCAAGAAAGCGAAGAAAGATTGCGGGCGATCGCCACTGTGACTCCCGTTCCCATGTCAATTACGCGCCTAGAAGACAGCGTTATTTTGTATGCAAATCCTGCCCTCGGGGAAAGTTTAGGTTTTAGTTCCGAACAACTTATCGGACGCAAAAAAATTGAACTTTATGCCAATATCAATGACCGCCGTCAATTGATAGAATTAGTCAAACAAAACGGCTTTAGCGACAGCGAACAAATTTGCCTCAGGAAAGCAAACGGCAGTTTGTTTTGGGTGAAAATGTCGATGCGCTCGATTAATTTTAACGGCGAAGCAGCAATTTTATCGGCATTTTACGATATTACCGCTCGCGTAGAAGCAGAAACAGCACTACGGCAAAGCGAAGCGAGGTTTCAAAAACTAGCCGCCAACGTTCCGGGAATGATTTATCAATTTCAGTTAGCAGCAGACGGCACTATGTCATTCCCCTACGTCAGTTCCGGCTGCCGCGAACTCTGGGAACTAGAACCAGAGGTACTCCAAAATTCAGCTATTCCCGCTCTAGAAATGATTCATCCAGAGGATGCGCCCAGCTTCCAGGAATCTCTTGCTATCTCAGCTAAAACTTTAGAGCCTTGGCGGTGGGAAGGCAGATTTGTTTTTGCGGGCGATCGGATTAAGTGGGTTAGCGGGGCTTCCCGGCCAGAACCCGGCGATAAAGATGACATTATTTGGGACGGCTTGTTGATTGACATTAGCGATCGCAAACTTGCAGAATCAGCACTGCGGCAAAGCGAAGCCAGATTCCAAAAAATGGCCGCCAACGTGCCGGGAATGATTTATCAATACTTGCTGCATCCCGACGGTTCCGATGAATTCATTTATGTCAGTTCAGGCTGTTGGGAACTCTACGAATTAGATCCAGAAAAAGTTCAAGAAAACTCGGATTTAATGTGGTCAACGGTGCATCCAGAAGACCTAAAAGTCCTTTTAGAATCAATCGCAATTTCCGGCGCAACTTTAAAACCTTGGATATATGAAGGGCGGCTCGTAACGCCATCGGGAAAACTGAAATGGATTCGCGGCATTGCCCGCCCGGAAGCGCAACCTGGGGGCGATATACTGTGGGAAGGGGTGACAATCGACATCAGCGATCGCAAGCTAGCAGAAATCGCCCTCAGCGAATCAAAAATGGCCCTGCAACAAGCCAATCAAGAACTTGAAAAGCGCGTCCTAGAACGCACGGAAGCCTTGCAAACATCCCAAAATATGCTGTGGTCGGTAATCAACAACATCCCTCAGTTAATTGCCTGGAAAGATCGAGATTTAGTTTACTTGGGAGGCAACACAAACTTTGCCAAAGTCGCAGGTTTCAATCACCCCAGTGAAATCGCTGGCCTCACCGACTTCGATATGCCTTGGAAGCCCGAAGAAACAGAAATTTTTCGAGCCTGCGACCGTCGCATCATGGCAACAAACACCCCAGAATATCACATCATAGAATCCAAAATGCAAGCCGACGGCACCCAGTGCTGTCTGGATACAAATAAAATACCTTTACACGACAATTCCGGCAATGTTGTCGGCATTTTGTCTACGTTTGAAGACATCACAGATAGGCTTTCCCTAGCAGCTCAAGTCCGGGCCAGCGAGGAACTATTTCGCACGATTTTTGAAGATGCACCCATCGCTATCTACTTAGCCAATTTAGACGATAACAAGTTAGTGCGAGTCAATAAAACTTACTGCGAAATGCTGGGATATACCGCCGAAGAATTGCTGAGCAAAACATTTATAGAACTTGGGCACCCCGAAGATTATTCAAAAAACCTCGAAGTTGCTCATTATCTTGAGCGGGGAGAAACTAATAGCTATCAAATTGAAATTCGCCAGCTTGCCGCTACAGGTAAAATTGTTTGGGTAAACGTGACAGCTACTTTGATTCGAGACGCCGAAGGAAAAGCTATTTACAAATTAGGGATGATTGAAAATATAACTAACCGCAAAATTTCCGCCGCAGCACTCCAAGCTTCAGAATCTCAATTGAGAAAACAAGCAACCCAATTGCAAGAAGCCTACGAACAGCTACAACACGCTCAAATCCAATTAGTTCAATCCGAAAAAATGTCGAGTCTCGGTCAGATGGTGGCTGGCATCGCCCACGAAATCAACAATCCCGCAACTTTTATTAACGGCAATATTTCTCATACATACAACTATTTTCATGATTTAATAGAAGTCTTAAGCCTCTACCAGGAATGCTACCCGTCCCCAGTAGCTCAGATTTCTGAAAAAGTTAAGGAGTTAGATCTGGATTTCCTGAAGGAAGACTTGCCCAGGATGCTAAACTCCATGAGAGTAGGAATAGAAAGAATTAGTAAAATTGTGTTATCGCTGCGGAATTTTTCGCGACTGGATGAATCAGAAATGAAGTTGGTAGACCTTCATGAAGGAATTGACAGTACGCTGTTAATTTTGCAGCACCGATTGCATCAGGGAAGTAAAAAAAGCCGGATTGAAATTATTAAAGAATACGGAAAAATCTCGAAAATTCACTGTTGTGCGGGGCAGTTAAACCAGGTATTTCTCAACATTATCAGCAATGCGATCGACGCTTTAGAAAACCAACCGCAACCTCGGACGATCGTGATTCGCACCCTCATGAAAAAAGCTGGCCTGAAAAGCCACAGTAAAAACCAGCTCAGTGATTGCGATCGCATTGTAATTTGCATCGCCGACAGTGGCCCGGGAATGAGCGAAGACGTTCGCAAGCGGCTATTTGACCCGTTCTTCACCACCAAGCCCGTAGGGGCTGGAACCGGCTTAGGATTATCCATCAGCCATCAGATTGTGGTAGAAAAACATAAGGGAAGCCTGCGGTGCATCTCAGCGCCCGGACAGGGAGCGGAATTCTGGATTGAAATCCCCTGCTGAGCGATCGTCCCTTAATCTAAAAGTTTAAATATCTAACTTTTAATTCCCAATTGCCGTCGGTGCTTGAGTTATCAGGGTTTTGAATTAACCGCACTCAGAGGCCGGAACAAATCGCACTCAGCGGTGTGCTAATCTGCTGCCCTTATTCGCTAGGCAATTATGCTGAAAAAACTACCTTTATCCTGGTCTCGCTACATTCCAGCCGGGTTGACGCTGGCTTTGGGTGTCGGACTGTCGGTTCTGGCATTCGCCTTGGTTTGGGACTGGGAAGACAAGCGCCGCGACTACGAAATGCAGCGCCGCATCGACGATATTTCGATCGGCATCGAACGCCAGCTCAACTCCGACTTAGATACTGTTCTAGCCCTCAGCGACTACATGAAAGCCTTCAGCGCCGTCGAGCGTTCCTCTTTTGCCCGGTTTGTCGCCCGGCCCCTATCCGTCCACCCCAGCCTGCAACTCCTGGCTTGGGCCCCCCGCGTCCCGAATTCGCAGCGGCGCAACTACGAAACCAAAGCTAGAACCGAAACAGAGCCCAGCTTCGAGATTACAGAGCGCGGCCCGCGAGGAGAACTCCGCAAGGCCCTCCAGCGTTCCGAATACTTCCCGGCGTTCTACGTCGAACCAACAGCCGGAAACGAGACAGTATTGGGCTTTGACCTCGCCTCCCACCCAAAAATCCGCGTCGCGCTCGATCGAGGGCGCGATACAGGGGAAATGATTATCACCAACTACATCGGCCTAACTCAGGGCAATTCCCCGGAACTGGGTCTTTTGGCCATAGTTCCGATTTACGAAAACAGCAGTAAACCCACTACCCTGGAATCCCGTCGCCAACTGCTACAAGGATTTGTTCTGGGCGTATTTCGAGGCAAAGATATTTTCCAAACCTCTTTAAAAGGACGCAATACCGACTACCTCAATATTTATCTCGTTAGCGAGGCTCCAGACAAGCAAGAAGCACCGTCGCTGTTACCCCAAACGGGGAACCAAGTTCTCAAAAATCTCCCTGCTGAGCGCCAAATTCAGCAATTTGCGGTGCAGTTCCAATCCGCGAGCCAACAAGTGCTTCCAGCATCAGCCACTGTTGACCGAGCCCTGATGCAAAACTGCCCGATTCTTGACAATCCAGGCCCGAACTATACAGCTTGCAGAAGGCGGCTGAAAATTAGCAGCCGCCAGTGGTCTATGTACGTGTCTGCAACGCCGGAAATTCGCAGGATTCGCAAGCACTGGCGCTCTTGGGGAACTCTGACGATGGGGATGCTGTGGACTTTGATTCCGGTGACATATATGCTGACATCTTTGAGCCGCACCGCCCAAATCGAAAAGCTAGCCGGAGAAAGAATTCGCCAAGCCGAACAGTTGCAGGCTGCTTACCTACAGTTGGAACTCGAACAAGCTAAATCCGAGCAACTGCTGCTGAACGTTTTGCCGGCAGCGATCGCCCTGCGTTTGAAGGACAATGAACACAATATCGCCGAAAGTTTTGCGGAAGTAACTGTGATGTTTGCCGACATTGTGGGGTTTACAGAGCTTTCGTCGAGAATTTCAGCGACGGCGGTGGTGGAAGTGCTCAACGATATTTTTTCGGCTTTTGACCACTTGGCCGATCGCCACGGTTTGGAGAAAATTAAGACTATTGGTGACGCTTACATGGTTGTCGGCGGTTTGCCGACGCCCCGAGAGGATCACGCCGAGGCGGTTGCGAACATGGCGATCGATATGCTGCACGAAATTAGGCTCCTGAGTTTAGAACATTCGGAACCTTTCAGCATTCGGATTGGGATTAGCAGTGGCCCTGTCGTTGCCGGCGTCATCGGCTTAAAAAAGTTTATTTATGACCTCTGGGGCGACACAGTAAATATTGCTTCGCGCATGGAATCCCACGGGATTACTGGCTGCATTCAAGTCACCACCGAAACCTACCAGCTATTAAAAGATAAATATACTTTTCAGAAGCGCGGCGCCATTCAAGTTAAGGGCAAGGGATACATGGTTACTTATTTACTAACTGGGAAAAAAGATTATTGACACTCCCCGTTCTTTCATAGACGGGGATTCTTGGGGAGCATCTCAATTTTTGTAAAAAGCATCTTTGGTATAAGCAAGCGAGGGGGGACGCTCGCACTATAAAAGCTTGCACACAGTTATTTTTTAGCTCGCATCACTAAATCAATTAACTGTTCTCTTCCCCAGAGTTGTACCCCATTCGCTTGAGCCAGTTTATGAGCATTGGATGTAAACATACTGTTTGTAATAACGATCGCATCTTGCGCCCCGTAATACTTAACCGCACTAACCACTTCTTGCACGGCGGAATTTCCCACTTTTCCTTGATAGCGTTTTGCCTGGACAACGGTTTTCTTGCGGGCTTTAGAGAGAATCAAGTCCGCACCAAAATCGCCCGTTTTGGGTGTCATTTCGACCGCATAACCGAGATTGCGGAAACAGCAGGCTAAAAATTCCTCAAACTCTTCTCCCGTCATGCGATCGACCTGATCGATTAAATACCCAATCTCTGCCACTTCTAACCGCGTAGAACCTGCTAAAATCTGCTTGAATTTTTTCAGCAGAATTGCACTCAACTTAGTAGAAGGAGAATGAGAAGATAAGGGGGGAGCTTGTGATTCAGTATCTATTAAATTCGCAATCTTTGACACGTCTAATCGCCCAGCAACTTTTATGATTTTTTGGAAATTTTGCAGCATACTCGAACTCAACTTATTAGTAGAAGGAGAATCAGAAGATAAAGAGGGAATTTGTGATTCAGCTTGGACTTCAGTTTGTGCTTCAGTGGCTTCCGATACCCCATCCTCGATCGAAGTTGGCTGGGCTGGCTTTTGAGCTTGCTTTCTTTTGCTCAAAACAGCCCGTTGAATTGTCAGCAAAATTTTCCCCTCTTGTTGATTAATTTCACCGTCAGCCTCGACGATCTCAGTGCATCGCTTTAAAAGTGGTTCGGCAAAGTCAAGTTCGAGTTGTGCGAGTAAAATATCCAACTTGGGAAGCAATTTAGACTTATTTGTCACAGCTTCAATCTCAGCTAAAGTCCTGGGATTTAAATTCGCCGCTCGTAATTCCGGTAATAACTCATCCCATCGGGTGAATTTTTTGCTGGCATAGACGACATACACCAAAATCCAATCCATCACCGTTTCTTGTGCGATCGCTGTCTCTAAATATTGCTCACTTTCCGCTTGCAATACCTCTTGTAAATCTTCGAGCTTGGTTTCGATTTCCGAGGAATCGAGATGCGCTTCATAAAACCGACAAGCACCGTATCCCAGCGCGTAAATCATTGTCGCACTGGCGCTAGCATTAATTACCGCACCCGCCAAGGGAATATTGCTGACAAGCGTAACTCCAGCTTCGATCGCTAAATTGCTACCCAAGGACAAACCAAAAATAGCGACAACTTCTGCTTTGCGATCGCTCGATCGCAAATCCATGCCATAGGCGGCAGCAATTTGATAAACCAACTCGGCAGATAACGCCGTCATTGCCGCTAAATCCATGCCAGACAACGCCAAAGCCACGCCGGGAACTAAACTGCTCACCAAGCCACTTCCTGCCGCTAGCAAGGCTTTTTCCACCATCAAGTGATGTGCGATCTCTTCGGGTTTCTCGTGAGGATATTGGCGCTGTAACTCTCGAACTTGCGCCTCGGCATTTACGACATCAACAGCATCTATAGCATTAACTAACCAGTCGATTTTGAAATTTTGGGTCAGTTTTTTCAGGATAGGACTCTGCGAAATAAAAACTAGGGATGAACCAAAAAAATTGGGAACTTGCATTGCTGCACTTCCCGCACTCGCCGCTGCATTCCCCACCGCACTCGCGGTATTAACAAAAATCGCACTTCCAGCACTGACGGCGGCATTCCCCACCGCAGTTGCCGTATCAACAATCGCACTTCCAGCAGTGCCGGCGGCATTCCCCACCGCACTCGCCGTATCAACAATCGCACTTCCAGCACTCGCCGCCGCACTCCCCACCGCACTCGCCGTATCAACAATCGCACTTCCAGCACTCGCCGCCGCACTCCCCACCGCACTCGCGCTTGCAGAGACGGCTCCGAAAACGGAACCGAACCAATTGGATTTATCCCCTGGTTCAGCCTGCACCTCCGATTTGGATTTATCCTTGGTTTCTGAGACTTCGGTTACTGAGAGAACTTCTTGTGAGTGAGTGCTGTCTTTTTTGCTTTCGTTGTCTAGCATGGCTTTACTGGGGGTTGAGATTTTCAATGCAGCTTTTTCAGCAATTCCTTGGATTGACACTCCCCCCTCGCGTACAGATGGGGATTCGTTTCCTGGTAATAGTGTAGCGCGATCGTCCCGCTGGCTAGTTTCGTCTTTTGGAGTGCCAGCAGGACGCTCCCAATCCCTCATCTTTCAACCATTAAACCATGACCGAAGACATCAATTCATCTGTCATTTCAAAATTCGCCGTCACACTTTGCACGTCGTCCAAATCTTCCAGTGCATCCATTAACTTAAGGAGCGATCGAGCTTTTTCAGGAGTGTCTATTTCCACTGTATTGCTGGGAATCCAGCGAGTTTCTGACTGCAAAACTGCAAATTTTTTTTGTTTCAAAACATCAGCCAGTTGTTCCAAATTAGCCACACTTGTAAATACCTCTGCACCTTCAGTATCCTCATCAATTAATATCAAATCATAAGATTCCGCAGCCGCCTCTAGCGACGCTTCAAACAATTGTTCCTCATCAATCGGGCCGCGTACCGTACAAACTCCTTTGTGGTCAAACATCCAGCCCACACAACCAGTTTCGCCCAGGTTGCCGCCATTTTTAGTAAAAGCTTCTCGCAAGTCAGCCGCTGTGCGGTTGCGATTGTCTGTCAGCGCTTCAATCAAAATAGCAACCCCGCCAACGCCGTAACCTTCGTAGCGAATAGCTTCTAATTCGGAACTTCCCCCCGCTAAGCCGGCACCTTTGGCGATCGCCCTTTCTATGTTTTCATTAGGAATATCCGCCGCCTTGGCTTTTTCAATAGCCGTCCGCAGTTGAAAATTGCCAGCGGGATCGGGAACTCCGCTGCGGGCCGCGACAATAATTTCGCGAGATATTCGAGCAAAAACTTTGCCTTTAACGGCATCAACTCTAGCTTTTTGGCGTTTTATATTCGCCCACTTACTGTGTCCAGCCATACCGATTTGAGATTTGAGATTTAAAATTTGCGATCGAGATTAAACAGTAACACCCAGATTCGGAGAAATCCGATTAACGTAGGGTACACCTCGGCGCACCTTACACAAATAGCATAAAATGCGATTTTTCGCACGAATCTCAACTTTAATTAAACCGGATCACCGTTTCAGAGTCACTCAGGTGAGAAGTATCGCCATTAAGTGCGATCGACCATTCTCCCTCACCCCGCACCACTTTCACCAAACAGCACAAAGAAGCGTTAATTTCCGTTTCAACACAGCCAGCCAGCCCGATCGCAGTTCCTAAAACCGACGCACCGTGACCTACTAATAACATATCTTCGGGAAACTCAGCCGCGAGGCGTTTAGCAGTTTCCCCCGCCCTTTTGAGACAAGCTTCCCCAGTTTCGGGATAATTAGCAATACCGCCTTTGTAGGAAGCATCAATCCTGGGAAAACGCTTGCACAAAGCTTCAACGGACTCAGTTTCTGGCATTTCTGGCATCCATTCCGGATTCAGCCATTCGCACAGTCCCCACTCTAGTTTAATTGACAAATCGAGAGCTTCGGCCGCGTGATTTGCTGTTTGGACAGTTCGCAGAAAAGGGGAAGCAAAAATATGAGAAATTCCTTCACCTTTGAGGCGATTGGCTAGTTGTTTAGCTTGAACGTGACCGTCTTCGGAAAGGTGGGGGTCATAGGGGCGTTCTGCGGTGAGAAACCAGTCGGGGTTAACGAAGTCGATGCGGTTTCCGTGTCGTGCGATCCAGACTGTTTGTGGCATGAGTTGGTTTGAGTTTTGCTTCTAGGTGTAATATTATATCAAAGTTTGTTAATTTGATTTGTTGCGAAGCTATTGATGAGATTTTTTTTAACCGCAGATGCACGCAGATAGACGCAGATGGATAGTGGATTGGGTAAGGGGTAATGGGGCGCGATCGTATTTTTCCCCTTAAAGTCTTTCCAGCCATTTTTGCAGGGCTAAATCAATTAATTGACCTGAACTAAATTTACAGGCGCGCTTATCTAACTCGTCTATAGTTTCTAAGATGTTCGGATATCGCTGGGCAATGTTCATTTTAATAAAAACCTCTTTCACATCCTTAGCTAAATCTATATACTTCATCTCTTCATAAGTAAAAATTTTAGATGCCGCAGAGCTTTTAATAATTTTAATGGCGCTGTTAATATACTCGATCAATTTTTTTTCATTAAAATAAGTATATCTATAATTTTGTTGCCACTGTTGGATATTTGTTATGTTGAGCTTTACTTTTTCTGTTTGATTAGCTATTACCTTCTTGTTAGAGCTAACTTTAGCACCAATTCCGCTTGACACGTAGCCCTCTATCAAAGCATTGCCATCCCAATCAGTCCAGATTCTTGCTCTGCCAAGAGTTTTACTTGTCAGACCTTTGGTAATAGTGCATAGTAATGGTTAAGACCGTAGGGAGGCATTGTAATGATGGACAAAGTACCAAACCGCACCGATGTGATTGCTTAATTTTTTGGAGAACGACAAGGTTTTACGAACCAATCGCCCAACTCGCTGGCGCAGGGTGTTGTTGAAGCGCTTGTGGGTAACTGGTTTTTCCGGTTTCTTTGCCAACTGCTCGATGCCGCTTTCTTGGTAGCACCTGCTCATAAGCTTCCCAAAAATCGGTGTAGCAGATAGCACACTGGCGATAAACTGCCGGTAATGATTGCCAAAGCCCTTTGGCTGCTTGACGAGAACGATCGCCGATGAATACCCCCACGATCTCACGGCTGTCTGCATCAATGGCTAACCAGATCCATTGTTTGTTATCTTTGGAACCAACGAATGACCACATCTCGTCTAACTGAATCGTCAGCCGGCCTGGTTTTTTTTAGTGATTTCCAGTCTCTTGGGGGTCTGATAAAATTTCTGGTTGACGTACATTTGTAACCAGCGCTCAGATACACCCGTTACTCGTGCAATGGCTGCCAGAGAACAGCGTTCGAGTAACAGTTTATCAATCAACTTACGAGTTGCTTCATCTATGGGCCCTCGAGTAGCATTTTCCACAAACTGCCGTCCACAAGCAAGACAGCGAAATCGGGGTTTACCGTAGTGGGTGTGTCCGTATTTGATGATTTGGGTTGATTGGCACTTAGGACAATTCATCGACTTGACTGAAATTTTTCAGGGTTCTGACCTCAAGTGTACCATTACTATGCACTACTACCAGACCTTTTAAGGGCAACCACAGAAATAAGATTATACTTCCTTTACTATCCGAACACAACTCAGCGCAGAATTTACTATTTTTACTATTTCCATTTCCATACTTGATACTGCCAGCCGACACAACTTCTTCCATCCGCTTATCAAAACAGAGAAGCTTATGCCTAGTTTTTAATATTTCTTGCTGTTGACTAAGCTCGCAATTACTCAAAAGTTTCAAAAGTGCTTTGGGTGGACTGGGTATGTTCTCTGTGCTTTCTCTTTCTTGATATGTAATCTCTACTTGTGAAGTATGTTCGGCATCTACATCTTTCAAGTGTAAATATAAATTTTTTCCGTCAGGAACGAGCGCAAATTGCAAAAATTGAAAAAATAGCCCGTGATACTTCCTGTCGGTAAAATTATCTCTGTGAAATTTTGGCGCAATTGCTATTAAGCGAACGAGTTGATCGTAATCCACGCGATCGGCAAAAGGTTTGTGTTCCAACAAAGCATCGTAATAACGGGTTAACTGCTGAACGACATATCTATCTTCGCCGTTTTTCAACTCCAGCACAACTAACCGTTTATTCTCGTCCACCGCTATAATATCGGATCTTTGCTCGTTGACAGTGAATTGCCGCTTGATGACCGTCAAACCCAGCAAGCTTTGCAAGTGAACTTCGACAAAATCCTCTAACGCTTCTTCACTTGCAAATT
The DNA here is from genome assembly GCF_036705345.1 of Microcoleus sp. B3-D2. Lineage (NCBI taxonomy): Bacteria > Bacillati > Cyanobacteriota > Cyanophyceae > Oscillatoriales > Microcoleaceae > Microcoleus > Microcoleus sp. B3-D2. The sequence continues at coordinate 1,339 of NZ_JAUBUG010000055.1, read as the reverse complement.
CCCACCCAGACCCTGTTCTCCTCAATGCGGCGCTGCTTAGCATTTTGACACTTCTTAAAGTCTTTAACCAATTTTACCACTAATGTCTGTAGTCCGCTCAGGAGTGGTGAAGAAGACCCTCAAAGCCTTAAAAATTTGTTGCGGGCGATCGCTCGATCTGCTTTTTTTTCAACAGCGATCGATAGTAAATCTTATTATTACCGATTGCCAACCGGTAGGATGAGGCAAAGCCGATCGATCGCACGCCTGTGGCGGGCTTGCACTGCACACCTGACCCCAACCAATAGCGGAGCAGACCATTTTTGTGTAAGTCCTATATTTGACACTGCGCTAAAATTACATCAGTCACTCTGTATGGTCCAATGGCTCAATCTATAAAGCAACTCCACGCCCAAATTCAAGCCATGCCCAGCGATTCGGTTAAGGCGATCGTGCTTTCATGGCTGAATCAGTCCAACGGTAATCTCAGCGACTTTGAACGCCTAATCGCAGAAATTGCCGAGGAAACGGAGGGATATCAGTGGGGAGAAATTGACACAGCAAACGAGTTTCAACCCCTCAGCGAAGAAGAAACAATCGCCTTGAGTCTCGCAGCCTTGCAAGATTACCAGACAAACAAGACGGGCATTCCGCACGATCGGGTTAAGCAATGGGCAGATAGTCTAGGGAGCGATCGCGAATTGCCATGCCCTCAGTAATTTGGACGCGCCCAGCCCTAACAGCGGGCTCTCCTGAACTTATGGTTATAACTTTTTCTAATCACCAAAGCAAGCTAATACGCGATTCCTAAAATTATTAAAATTAGAAAAACCATACCCTTGTCGCATTATCAACTTAATCCGATTGTTGATTCCTTCCATGACTCCACTTGTGGTGCGATCAAGAAAGTAGTTGCAAATGCCCTCAAAATGATTCTCAATTGTTGATGCAGATTCTCTAAAAAATACTTTGGCATGATTTAGCCATTCTTTGATTTTATTCTGCCCTTTTTTGACCGTCAAATTAGTCTCATATATTTCTCTAAATTTTTCTTTCATCTCATACGCAATTCTCAAACATTCTGATTTACCTAGTGTCAATTCTAATTTATAAATCTGCTGTGAATTTAAATTTACTCGATTATTTAATAATAAATATCTACTTTTTCTGTCTGTTATTCCGGCTGCTATACGTAACTTATTTAAGTCTTTATTAACTACTTTTATTACATGAAAACGATCAATAATAACTCGAGCATTTGGGAATACTTTTTTGATAATTTGAGGGAATCCACCCCACATATCAACACTCACTTCCTCAACTTGTTCGCGAACCTCAATTGGTTGTTTCATAAGGACTT
>NZ_JAUBUG010000186.1:0-1517 GCF_036705345.1 Microcoleus sp. B3-D2 | reverse complement strand
AGCTCTTCTGGACTCAGATGAGGTGTGATCGTAATTCGTTTTGGCATTCTTTATTTGATGGGGGTGGTGTTTCTCCTGATTATATCATGGTTAATCGACCGGACATGATATCAGTCCCTTCACAAAGCCTTCTTTAGAAGCTGGTTCTACTAAAATACCGCAAGTGGAATTTAGATAATCCGCTGGGCCGCCCCAGTTCGTTGCTATCACCGGCAAGCCCACTGCCATTGCTTCCAGAACTACCGCTCCCCCCGGCTCTCGCAAACTCGGGAAAACCATTGCATGAGCTTGTTGCATTTTGAGAGCGCACTCCTGCTGAGACAGCCAGCCACTAAATACAACGCTGCTGTCGATGCCTAAACGAGCTGTTTGAGCTTCGAGTTACCCTCGGATGTGCCCATCACCGATGATTTCCAAGACTGGGTAGTCCTAAACAAGTAATGATAAATTGTAGTGATGGATAAAATACCAAATCGCACCGATGTGATTATTTAACGACTTGGAAAAGATAAGGTCTTTCGTACCAAACGAGACACCCGTTGTCGGAGAGTGTTATTGAAGCGCTCGATATAAATGGTTTTACCCGTCTCTTGGACGACCGCCTGATGTCGCTTGCTGGGTAACACCTTCGAGTAAGCCGCCCAGAAATCCGTGTAGGCGACGGCACATTGTCGATAAACCGGCGGTAAGGATTTCCATAATTCACTCGCGGCAGCAGAGTCTCTTGCCCCAATGTAAACCCCGACAATTTCACGGGTCTTGGCGTCTAAGGCTAACCAGATCCGCTGTTTATTGCCTTTATTGTCTACAAATGACCATAATTCATCACATTGAATCGTTAGCTTTCCTTTTTTTTTTTGATGACACCTGTACGGTTCGGGGTAAAGAGGCCGTATTTCCGGTTAACATAATCTTGGAGGCATTGCTCCGAAACCTTGAGGGCACGGGCGATGCCGACAAGAGAGAGGCGTTCTAGCAATAATCTGTCGATTAGTTCTTTGGTCGCTGAGTCGATCACCTTTTTGTCTGGATTCTCGACAAATTGCCGACCACACTCGTAACATTTGAATCTTTGTTTTCCTGTGTGAATATGACCGTTTTTCACGGTGCGGGTACAAGAGCAAACGGGACAATTCGGCATCGTTGACAAAAAACTTATCTAGGCTACTATCTTACCATCATTACTTCTTGGCCACTACCCAAGACTGCATCGGTTTGAGCGGCGACGGGCGCGAAGGCTTCTAGCAGCAAGTCTACAGCTTTCCAGTCTTCCAGGCGCCCCAAGAACACAAAATGAACCTGCCCGCCCCGTGCTGTTGATAAGCTAGATTCCGATCGCCATACAGATAAATCCACGCCGTTTTCCACAAGTTCAATAATTTTACCCTGCACCCCAGATGCAAGTGCCTGCTTCGTGCGATCGTTTGCTACTAAGGAATGAATACAGGGCTATTTCATTCTGATCGAAAGGCTGATATGAGATTGGATTGATTCTCACTATCAGGTCCGTCTACGAT